>CAZBTT010000227.1:0-7755 GCA_964494295.1 uncultured Acidobacteriota bacterium | reverse complement strand
TATCCGCAGATGGACCTCACGAAGCAATGCGCGGCCGGCGCGTCTTACGGGGGCTACCTGATGAACTGGTACAACGGCACCACCAACCAGCTCAAGTGCCTGGTTAATCACGCGGGTGCGGTGAACAACGAATCGCAGTACGGACTGAACGACGGCGGCCTCACCCGCGAGTTGCGCATGGGCGCGCCGATCTGGGAGACCGGGAAGGGTCAGTGGTTCGATCAGTCGCCGATCCGCTATTCGAAGAACTGGAGGACGCCGATGCTCGTGACCCAGGGAGAAATCGACTTCCGCGTTCCGATCAGCGAGTCGATGACCACGTTCAAGCTGCTTCAGCGGCTCAAGGTACCAGCGCGCCTGGTCGTCTTCCCGGACGAGGGACACTGGATCCTCAAGGGACCTAACAGCAGGAAGCACATGGAAGAGATCCTGGGCTTTCTCGCGAAGTATCTCGGCCCGGCGTCCTAGACGGCTCCAGGCGACGCCCACGAGGTGCAACTGCGGTCAGGGGGTAACGTGGCAGGCGATGGCTCCGAACAACCCTGGGGAACTGGCCGCCCTCATCACGCAGGAAAGAGATTCGTTGCTGTCGCGGTGGAGAGAACAGGTACGGCAGCTTCCATCCGCGCGCCACCTCGACACTCCGACCCTCAACGATCACATTCCCCAGCTGCTCGGCGAACTGGCGGCGGCTCTCCGGTCAGGGTCAGCACAGACCATCCCGGAGGCGCTGCGCGAAGGCACCCCGCCGGCGCACGGTCTTCAGCGGGCCCAGGACGACTTTGATATCGAAGAGGTCGTCGCGGAGTACAACATCCTCCGGGGCTGCATCCACGATATGGCCGGCGACCATGAACTGAACATTCAAGGCCCGCTCTTCCACATCATCAACCGGGTCCTGGATCAGGCCATCGGACTGGCGGTACAGAGCTATGCCACGCAGCGCGCCCTGGAGGTCCAGCAGCGTCGTGAGGAGTACCTCGCCTTCGTGGCCCACGACCTTCGAACTCCCCTCCACGCCATCTCCCTGGCGGGCCGGGTTCTGGAGTTGGCGTTTCCAGGCGCGGACGAAGGCACGTCAACCCTGCGCATGCTGAAGTCGCTGCGTCGCAATGTTCAGCGACTCGATGCCCTGGTCGGGAAAGTCCTCGATGAAAGCGCCAATCTCCAGACCGAAGCCGGGGTCAGGATCGAACCGCGTGAGTTTGATTTGTGGCCTTTGGTGGAGGGGCTCATCCACGATATTCAACCGGTCGCCGGGACCGACAGCACCCGGTTGACCAATCAGGTCCCCGACGACCTCGTCGTATTCGCTGATGCTGCTTTGCTGAGGCGCGCCCTTCAGAACCTGATTGCCAACGCGATCAGGTACACCCCGGGCGGAGAAGTGATCATCGCCGCCCGCGAGCTGGATGGAGAGGGCGAGGCCGAGGTCTGGGTCACCGACAACGGCGCGGGAATCGAACCGGACCTTCTCGCGAAGGTCTTCGAAAAAGGAGAAACCGGTCCTGAGAGTGGCGGCGGTCTCGGGCTTGGCCTCGCCATCGTGAAGACGTTCATCGAAGCGCACGGCGGAAAAGTGAGTGCTGAGAGCAAGGCGGGACGCGGATCGACGTTCCGACTGTCACTTCCGGCCAAGGGGCATCTGGCCCCGGTTTCCGGGATACCTAATCGAGCAGGCGCGTTAGAGGCCTAGTCGGTGGCGCGGCGGCGCCGCGGGTCTTCCGCCGGCTCCTCGTCGCCGAGCGCGGCCCGGACCTCCACCAGCAGTTCCTCGTCGTTGTAAGGCTTCTGGAGAAACGCCACCGCGCCCGCCATGGCCACGCGGTTCTCGTTCGCGTCCTTGTCCCGGGCGGACAGGACGATCACCGGAATAACCGCGAGCGCAGGGATGGCGCTCAGTCTCTGCATGACCACAAAACCGTCCCCGCCGGGCAGGCCGAGGTCGAGCAGAATCAGGTCGGGCATGAACTTGCGGGCCTGCAGCACCGCGGTCATGGCGTCCGCCGCGAACTCGGTCAGGTATCCGTTCGCCCGCAGTCTGATGTTGAGACCGGCTCGCAGGTCCGCGTCGTCGTCGACGATCAGTATCTTCTTCTTCGCCATCTACTCCTCCACGGGTTCGGAAGTGATCGGGCCGTACGGCCCTTCGACGCGCTCCAGCAGGTCGCGCTTGATCATATGCTCGCTGGTCTTGAGGGGCGTGTGGGGGCCGAAGACAGGGAGCGTGAACGAAAACGTGCTTCCCGCGCCGAGTTCGCTGGTCACCCAGATCCGCCCGCCCTGGCGGTTCACCAGTTCCTTGCAGATGAAGAGGCCGAGACCGAGGCCCTTGCGGCCGGCCTGGGCCGCCTCCTTCACCTGATAGAGCCGTTCGAAGATTCTCTCGGCGTGCTCGGCGGTCAGGCCGCAGCCGGTGTCCTCGACCGCGAACCGAAGGAAGGAGGGGTCGTTGTCGAAACCGACCGAGACGGTGACGCTCCCTTCGGCGGGCGTGAACTTCACGGCGTTGCCGATGAGGTTGATCAGGATCTGGCGCGTGCGTACCGGGTCGGCGTAGGCGGTGGGCAGGTCCTCCTCCACCTCCGACAACAGGCGAACCCGCTTCAACCCGGCCGGACCGCACGTGGTGTCGATTGCATCGGCCACGACTTCGGATGGAAGCACCGACTGCTGCTCGATCGAGAGCTTTCCGTTCTGCATCCGGGTGATCTCGAGCAGATCCTCGATCATGGACTCGAGCTGCCCCACGTTTCGAAGGATCACCCGCATCGCGTCCTTCTGCTCGGGGCCGAGCGACCCGGCCAGGTCGTCGATCAGGATCGTGGAGAACTGATGGATGGCGGTTAGGGGCGAGCGGAGTTCGTGCGACACATGCGACATGAACTCGTCCTTGAGCTGCAACTCGTGGAGGACCAGTTCCTCTCTGAGCTGCTGCTGCTGCCGGCGGATGTTCTCGGAGTCGGCGAGCAGGCGCTGACGTTCGATCGCGTGCAGGAGAACCCTTTGCAGAGGGTTCTCCTCGAGGCGTCCCTTGATGAGGTAGTCCTGCGCGCCGGCCTGGAGGACCTGGGCGGCGGAGGCGCGGTCGGTGTGCCTGCTCGTGAGCACGACGAGGGGAACGCCCGCAGCCGCCGCGTGGATTCGCTCGACCGTGGCGATCCCGCGAGCGCCTGGAGTGTCGAGGTCCAGAAGCACGATGTCGATGCCTTCGCGCCCGAGCCGGCCCATAGCTTCATCGAGGGTCGCCACGTGGGTGACTTCGAAAAGGCCGGACTGTCGATCGGCCAGGCGTTCGCGGACCATTCGGACATCCTCCAGGCTATCGCCCACGAGAAGGACGCACACCTTTTCGAGAGAGAACTCGATCCTTCGGGCCCGGCCCTTCTCTTCGAGGGCCATTCGTCGCCGCTCGGCGGCCATGGCGAGGCGGGCGCGAAGTTCCTCCACCCGAAATGGTTTGAACATCAGGTCGAGGGCGCCGGTCGCGAGCACCTCGGGAAGGGTGTATCGCCCCCAGTACCCGGTCACCGCGATCGCGAGCAACTCGGGCTGCATCGATCTCGCCGTGCGCACGAGCTCAAGCCCGTCAGGCGGGGCCATCGCGATGTCGGTGATGAGGAGGTCGAACTTCCCCACCTCGAGATGCGCGATCGCGTCTTTCGAAGAACCGCAGCTGACCGCCTCGTGGCCGTCGGACTCGCAGACCGTGCTCAGCAGCTCGGCCATGGGCTCGTCGTCGTCGACGATCAGAACCCTCACGGGCCAGGTCCGAAAGGCAGATCCCGCGGTTCGATGGTGTCCGAGGTCGCGAGGGCGCCCGCGCGCTGGATGACCATCTCCAGCTCCCTGACGTTCCCCGGCCAGGGATAAGCCTTGAGCGCCTCCAGAGCGCGCGGCGATAGAGATCTCCGGATCCGGTGAGCCCGCATGAAGTGAAGCGAGAGCGGCAGCACGTCGCCTGGACGTTCCCGCAGCGGCTTGATCTTCAACGTAACGCCATTGATGCGGTAGAGCAGATCCTTGCGGAAGGCCCCCCTCGCGACCAGGACGTCGAGGTCCTGGCTCGATCCCGCGATGAAACGTATGCGGGAACGAATGAGCCGGGCGGACCCGATGCGCGAGTACTCGCCGGTCTCGAGGACCCGCAGCAGTTTCGGCTGAAGGGCCGGACCGAGCGCGTCGATCTCGTCGAGGAACAGGGTCCCCCGGTCGACTACCTCGAACAGACCAGCCTTGCGCTCCGAGGCGCCCTCGAAGGCGCCCCGTTCATAACCGAACAACTCGCGTTCCAGCGCCTCTTCGGGCATTCCTCCGCAACTCATCGCGGCGAAGGGCTCCATCTTGTGGCGGCTCGCATCATGAACGGCGCGCGCGAGCATCTCTTTGCCCGTTCCCGACTCCCCCGAAATGACCACCGGGACATCCGATGGTCCAACCTGGGCCAGGCTCTCGATCACCTTGATGAAATCCGGATCCTCGGTGACGAGCGTGGTGTGAGTTTCGTGATGCTCGAGTCGCGCCTTGAGGGCGAGGTTCTCAGCCCGCAGGCGCCGTCGCTCTATTGCCTTGGCCACCGCAATTTCGAGTTCGGGCAAGGGAGTGGGCTTGGCAAGATAGTCCGAGGCGCCGAGCTTCATGACCTCGACCACGGCCGTGACGTCTCGATTGCCGGTCAGCATGATGGTCTCGGTCACGGCACCGTCGTCGACCAGACGGCGGAGGATGTCGGTGCCCGAACCATCAGGCAGATGCATGTCGAGAATGGCCACGTCGAACTCATGCGAATCAATCAGGACAAGCGCCTCCGCCCGCGTGTGCGCCACGCTGACCTCGTGGCCGCTCTCGCCGAGCATGTCCGCGATCAGTGCCGCGAGCGCCTCCTCATCGTCCACCACAAGGACGTGACCAAAAGCGGGGCTCTTATCGTCCACGAGCTTCGATTGTAGCCCCGAGCATCGGGGCTACCCGAAGCCTCCCCGTAGGGCGGACTAAGGTGAAACCCCCACTTGCCCTCGGAGACCCGGCGCGGGCATACTCGTGAGCAACGTCCGAGGAACCTTCTTCGGCGGCACTTTGCGGGCCGTTCTTCGGTTCGCGAATCGGGGCGTCTCATGCAAGCTGGCTTCACCGACCGAATCTGGGAGGAGAATCCGGATGCGCTCGTCGCAGTGAGCGCGGAGGGCGGGGTTCTGCATTGGAACCGCGCCGCAGAGCAGATCTTCGGCTATTCCGCCGAAGACGCGTTGGGAAAGCCCCTGGTGGAGCTCACCGTTCCGGCGGACCGCGCAGACGAGGCGCATCGCCGCCTCGCTGAGGCGATCGAGACGGGGCCCGCGGTATACGAGGCGCTCCGCCGACGCAAAGACGGCACCCTCGTCCACATCAGCGTGTCGACCAAGGCGGTGCGGGACCGGGACGGCGCGCTGCAATACTTCCTTCATAGCAAGAAGGACGTCACCCACCTGAAGGTCCAGCGTGACGCGATGGCGGTCGAGGCCAGGTTTGGAACCCTTCTCGAGTCGACGCCCGATGCGATCGTGATGGTGAATGTCACCGGACGCGTCGTGATGGTGAACTCGCAGGCGGAGCGAATGTTCGGTCGCGCGCGCACCGACCTTCTTGGCAAGCCGGTGGAAGCGCTCTTGCCAAACCGGTTCCGAAGCGCTCACCACGGACATCGCGGCGCCTTCTTCGCCCAGCCCCGCACACGCTCGATGGGCGCCGGACTCGATCTCTTCGGCCTCCGGAACAATGGAGAGGAGTTCCCGGTCGAGATCAGCCTCAGCCCGATCGAAACCGACGAGGGCACCATGGTCATGAGCGCCATCCGTGACGTGACGGATCGCAAGCGCCTCGAGCAGGCCCTTCGCGAGAAGAATGTGGAGTTGGAGAAGGCCGCGTCCGCCAAGGACCACTTCCTGGCCAGCATGTCGCACGAACTGCGCACGCCCTTAAACGCCATCATCGGCTTCACCGGCACACTGCTCATGAAACTTCCCGGGCCCTTGAACGCCGAGCAGGAGAAACATCTGCAGACGGTTCGAACGAGCGGCAAACATCTCCTGTCCCTGATCAACGATCTGCTCGACCTGGCGAGGCTTGGCGCCGGCCGGGCCGACTTCAAGATCGAATCCGTGGATTGCCGGAGTGTGCTGGAGGAGGTCCTCCCCTCGCTGCGCCACGAAGCCGAGAACAAGGGCCTGTCGTTTCTCCTCCTTGTGCCCGACCTTCCGGTCATTTTGAACACGGATCGACGTGCCCTCTCTCAGATCGTCATCAATCTCGTCGGCAACGCCGTCAAGTTCACCGATCGCGGGAGCGTCGTCGTTTCGCTGGAGAGGGGAACCAAGGAAGCCATCTCCATCAGCGTGAAAGACACCGGCCCGGGAATCGCGCCGCGCGATCAGGCGAGGCTCTTTGAGGCCTTCTCTCGAGGGGAGTCGGCGGGCCGCCACGACATAATAGGCACCGGACTCGGCCTTCACCTGAGTCGAAAACTCGCGGTCGGGCTCGGCGGAAACGTCGCCTTCAGCACCGAGCCGGGAGCAGGCAGTGTGTTCACGCTGACCCTGGGCGAGCATCGTTACGATGTCGCCGGAGAGGCCTGACCCGAAATGGCCAGAATCCTGATCATCGAGGACAACCAGGAGAACCTGGAGTTGATGCGCTACCTGCTGAGGGCCTTCGGCCATCGGGTCGCGAGCGCGCGTGATACAGAGGAGGCCTTGAGGACGGCCCGCGCGGAGTCTCCCGATCTCATCGTCTGCGACATCCAGATGCCGGGACTTGACGGATTCGGCCTCATCCAGGCGTTCAGGAGCGACCGTAGTCGGGATGCCATCCCCTGCATCGCGGTGACCGCTCTGGCGATGCCTCAGGACCGCGAGAAGGTGCGGGCCGCAGGCTTCGGCGGCTATATCAGCAAGCCCATCGACCCGGAGGCGTTCGTGGCCGAGGTCGAGACGTTCCTTCCTCCAGGAACTGTGGCCGCGGCGACGATTCTGGTGGTCGACGATCGCCCGACGAACCGGGAGTACCTGCGTTCGCTTCTCGGGCACTCGGGCTACCGCGTGCTCGAGGCCGGAAACGGGGCGGAGGCCCTGGCGATCGCGCGGGCCGAAAAACCCGACTTGATCTTCACCGATATCCTAATGCCCACCATGGACGGCTTCGAGCTGGTGCGGCGGGTCCGCGCCGATCCGGCCATCGCGAACACAAAGGTGATCTTCTACAGCGCCACCTACAGCGTTCCCGATGCCGAAGCCATGGCGAGGGCCTGCGGTGTCCAGACGGTTTTGCCCAAGCCCGGGGATCCGGACGTGATTCTCGATGCGGTCAGTCGCGAACTCGGCCTCGGCCCCCCCAAGGGTTCGGTCAACGGCCTGTATGAGAGCGCTTTGCCCCGGATGGCCGGGAGAAGTCCGCTTGATGCCAGCCCCCTGGATGCGAGCATCGAGGCCTGCGTCGCCGAGATGCGTTCGGTGAGTCGTCTCCTGGGGGAAATGGCCCTCGGAAGCGACCCTCCAGCCGCGGGTCAGCAGATCCTGCACCCTCTCTCTCAGCGCTTCGCGCGAAGCGTCGACAACCTGGAGAAAACGAACTCGCGGCTGACCGCTCTCGAGAGCCTCAACGTCAGGCTGATGGCCCAGCACAACCCCGGCCGGATGGTCGAGGTCTTCGCCGAAGCCGCCGCGCGCATCCTCGGAGCGTCTCGAACGGCAGTCTGCATCCTCGATCCCCGCGAGCAGGATG
>CAZBTT010000226.1:0-7764 GCA_964494295.1 uncultured Acidobacteriota bacterium | reverse complement strand
CGCGATCTGCTCGACCGGCATCCGCGTTCCGTTCGGATCAAGGCCGCGGATTCACGCGGCCTCGCTCGCGAACTCGTTTTGCTCCCCGACCTCGTCTCCTTCGGTCTCGAGGATGCCACGGGCCATCTGCTGGCCGAGATCAAGAAGCCCGACGCGTTCTTCACGAAGGTGCAGGAGCTTTCGGCGAAGCACGGAGTCGAGGAGATGTGGGTGACCGACGAAAACCTCGAATCCGTCTTCTCGTATCTGGTGAGCAAATGACCGGCGCAACTGAAGCCCTTCCGATCCGGCCGCTGTGGGGCGGGGCGCGGGACATGTTCTACATCGCCATCGAGCGGATGCTTCCGCGGCCGCGCAGCTTCTGGGTGTTCTTGCTCCTGGCCCTGCCCGTCTTCTTCGGGATCCTTCTTCGAATCTATCCGCCGAAGGGGCTGCCCCTGACCGGTTTCGAGCTTTACGGGATCGTGGTCGCTCTCTTTTTCATCCGGAACCTCCTGCCGCTCGTCGCGTTGCTCTTCGGTTCGGCGTTGATCTCAGACGCGGTCGATTCCAAGACACTCACGTATTTCCTCACCCGGCCGATTTCCAGACTCTCCATCTTCCTTGGGGAGTTCATGGCCTATCTGGTCACGGTTCTGACCCTCACCCTGCCCTGCGTGGTTCTCACCTATCTGGTCCTGACCGTGGGCACGCCCCAGGGGGCTGGTTTCGGCGCAGCCTCTCTGCTCCAGGACCTCGGCGCCTGCGCCCTCACGCTCTTCACCTACGGAAGTGTGTTCGCCCTCCTCGGGGTGAGCCTGAAGAAGCCGCTCATTCCCGGCCTGCTCTTCCTTTTCGTCTGGGAGGGTTTCGTCGCGAATTTTCCCGGGGACGCCCCAAACTACACGATCTCGGCGTACGCGCGCTCTCTGATCCGGCATCGCCCCGCCGAGGAGGGTCTGGCGGAACTCTTCTCGAAATTCTTCGGTGTGGGTGAGTCGGTCTTAGTGCTTGGAATCGTGGGAGTTGTAGCCCTGGCTCTGGCCATATGGATCTTTTCCCGGCGGGAGTACGTTATCTCCTCATGAGAGCACGGGACTAGGCCCTTCCGGCTAGCGTGTGCCAGAGTCAAAGCCTTCATCCATAGGAGTTCCGAGTATGAACCGATCCCGCCGCCTCATCGCCGTCGCCGCCGCCATCTCTTTCCTCGGCGTCGGCCTCGCCTTCTCGACCCGCCTGACCGGTACAGCTCGCGCTGCGGTCGGTCCCGTGCCTCCCGAAGCTCTGGCTCTTCCGGCCGACAGTTCGATCCTCATGGGCTTCGACGTGCGCGCCCTGACCGGTTCGCAGTTCTACGCGAAGTTCGGACAGGAAGGCGAACCCGGCCGTGTCGAGGCTCTTGCCGAGATCGAGCGCAAGACCGGCCTCAATCCCGAGCGGGATATCGACGCCGTCGTGGTGGCGATCCGCGCGGATGCGGCCAAGGCGGTCGAAGGTGCTCCGAAGCGTCACAACGAGAACGCCCTCATCTTCGTGACCGGCCGCTTCGATGCAGCTCGGCTCGAGTCCTCTATCCCTGAAGCGGGGAAGGTCTCCAAGGAACGCCGCGACGGCGTCACCCTCTATCGGGGCGCCGCGGAAAAGTCCCACGGTGCGGTGGCCCTCCTCGACGCGGGCATCCTCGTCGCCGGTTCGGCGGACGCGGTCGAGACGTTCCTCACCAACCGCGCGACCGGCCACGGCATCCGCGACAGCCGTCAATTGGTGGCGCAGCTCGAGAGCATCGAACCCGGATCCACCTTCTGGGCGGTGGGTGGGGCTTCGGTTCTCTCCCGCGTCACGTCTGAGGTCGGCGGCCCGGCCGCGAACCTTCCCGCGGTCAAGCAGGTTGTGGCCTACGGCCACCTCGATCCCGAGGTCGGAATGACCGCGACCGCGGAAGCCGCCGACGCGAAGTCCGCCACCAAGATCGCCGATGTGCTCCGCGGCTTCTCCGCGATGCTCTCCCTCCAGGCCGGTCAGAAGGCCGAGTTGGCGCAGATCGCGGACTCGATTTCCGTCGCGACCGAGGACGACAAGGTGCACGTCAAGGCCACGATCACCCACGAGCTGATCGAGTCACTGCAGAAGAGCGCGGTCCAGGCGCACAAGGCCCGCAAAGCGGTCGAAGAGACCGAGATTCACTAAGCCTCGACACCGTTCGACCAAAGGCCCCGCCATGCGGGGCCTTTCGTTTTTGTCGCAACCGCGTTTGCCGCGGGTATCCTCCACGGAATGTCCGGCGATGAACGGCTTGATGTGCGCGTTGTCCGCGACTTCGGCTTTTCGAGGCGAAAAGCCCGGGAGACGATCGACGCAGGGCAGGTGGATGTGGACGGCGCGCGTGTGCGCGATGCCGGCCATCGTGTGTCGATTG
The DNA here is from genome assembly GCA_964494295.1 of uncultured Acidobacteriota bacterium. GTDB lineage: Bacteria > Acidobacteriota > Vicinamibacteria > Fen-336 > JAGNNV01 > JAGNNV01. The sequence continues at coordinate 5,369 of CAZBTT010000226.1, read as the reverse complement.
GCCAAACCGTGACGTACGAACCGAACCGCCGGCGCGAAGCGGCGATCCGTTTCTCTCTCCCGGTTGTACATCAGGACGAGCACCTCGTCGTCGTCGACAAACCGCCGGGGCTCCTGAGCGTTCCCACCGACGGCGGCGTCAACGATGACTGCGTCTTGAACCGTCTGCGGGCGGACCTGACCAGGGTACGCGGGCCTCGCGCCTATGTCGGCGCCCTGCACCGGCTCGATCGCGGAACCTCGGGGCTCGTGGCCGTGGCGCTTTCACGCGAATGCCACGCCGCGGGGCGGGCCGCGTTTGCGGACCATGCGTTCCTGAGACGCTATCTCGCGCTTGTCGAAGGTGTGCCGAAGGAGACGAAGGGAACCATCGATCTGCCGATCGCCAATGAGTACGAGGCGGGGAAGCGCCACATCGCGCGCGACGAGGAGGAACCCTCGCGGCATGCGATCACGCATTACCGGGTCAAGGAGCGCTTCTCCCGGAACGCGCTTCTCGAAGTCGAACTCGATACGGGCCGGCAGCACCAGATCCGCCTTCATCTGCGTGCCCTCGGCCACCCGATCGTGGGCGACGGTGTTTACGGCAGCAAGGAGCGACCTGCGGGGAGCCGGCCCCTGCTTCATGCTTCCAAACTCGCTTTTCCGCATCCGTTGACCGCCCAGGCGATCGACTGCGAGAGTGATCCGCCGAAGGACTTTGCCGACATGCTGAAGCGGCTGCGCAACGGCCCGCGGCGCTAAGAGCGTCAGGGCTTCTCGAGGATTCGTAATTCCGGAAGGCTCCAGCCCGCCGCACTCGTGGCGCCGATCTGGGGCAGCAGGCTCACCCCGAGGACCGGATCGCCGTTCAGAACGAAACCGATCGTCCCTTGGCGCGGATCCGCGAGCAGTCCCTCGACGAGCTGGATGAGATGAGGGCCGTCCCAGCGCGCCGCTTCCACCCACAGGCCGTCCTCGCGCAGGACCGCGATCCGGAAGCGGGTCGGCCAGGCGCTTTCGTGGCGCAAGACGATCTCCACGCCGGAGACCGCCGTCGCCGAATCGAATCGCGCCTCGATGAACTCGTCGCCACGCAGCGGGCGCTCCAGGACGTAGCTCGTGTCCATCCGCCCGTCGAACGCCGGAGTCGCGTCGCCTTCCTTGGTTCGGATGTGCAGGCGATTGGCGGCGATGGGCAGGCCGCGCGGGCGCGGCGCGGCTGCGATCGTCGGAGTGCCTTCGAGCCTGTAGACCCGCGCGGGGCCCTCGGAGAAGGAACCCGCCTTCCAGGGTCCAAACCGCATTTCAAGCGTGAGACGCCCAGACTGTTCGGCGGCCCTCGAGTTCGTCACCACGTCGAGGCCGGCATCCGCCACCGCCTCCGCGAAGCGGCGTTCCCGGTCCTGCGGGCCGAAGTTGAAGATCTGATTGCGAAGGTCCGGAGCGATATCCCGGCCCTCGTGCACGACCACCCTCGGGACACCGAGCTTCGCGAGGACCGCGAGACAGGCTTCCGAAGGGAATTCCAGCAACGCCCGCCGCGTGACCCTCGAAAGGAGCGTGGGGTAAGCGGTGTATCCGAGAGGACTGCGCATCCGGTGATACGTCGCGAAGAACATCTCCGTGGTTTCCTGGCGGATCAGCGCCTCGCCCCGGACGGGGATCTCAACTATGGCTTCCCTCGGCTGCATGGCGAGCCATCGGTAGACCGCCGGGATCTCGCTGGGCCGCGGGACTTCGGTGATGAGCGGCAGCGGCGAGAAGTGCTCGAAGATCGCCGCCATTGCGAGGCCAAATGCGAGGGCCGGACGCCCGGCCGAAGAGATCCTCTCGATCGTCACTGCGCCAAGGAGCCCGACGCCGAGCATGACGAAGAGGCCGAGGCGTTCGGGAATCCGGACGAACTTGAACGCGGGGACATAGTCGTAGAGAAGGCCATAAGGCCCCGGGCCAAAATCCCTGGAGGCCACCGCCCACCGGTCTCCAAGAGACAGGGCGACGAGGATCACGACGATCGCGGCCGTGGCCAGCGCCCAGGCGCGGTGCCTCGATGCGGCCCCCGCCCGGCGACTCGCGAGAAAGAGGCCAATGAGAGCGATGGCCAGGGCCACGAAGCCCACGAAATGGGGGCCTTGCTGTTGCAGTCTCGCGGGTGGGCCGATGGAGCCCCAGACCCAGTTGGTGGGTGCGGTGGAGAAGTAGTGGAGGAGGTCGATGCCCCTGGGTCTCGAACGGACGAGTTCGAGGCTCCCCATCGTCGTCGCGTAGGGGATGAGGATCGGGAGAAAAAGCACGATGGCGACGAGCCCCGGAACGATGAGACCGGGGAGGCGCGAGAGAACCAGCCGCGGGCGAGCGACAGCGCAAACCGCCAGAACGAGCACGGAGAGCAGCACTCCATAGAGCAGGTGGTAGTTGGCGCAGAAACCCTGCAGAAGCAGGAACGCCGCGAAGCGCCACCGCGCCGCGTTCTCGCCCGTTTGAAGCCATGACGCGAGCGCGCCGAGGGCGAAGGCCACGAAGCCGTGGCTCACGATGTTGAGCCGCGGGGCTTCGTTGATCGCGTAGGTGTGGAACGCGAAGAGGGCGCCGGCAAAAGCGGCGGACAGAGGCCCAAGACCCAGCATGAGGGCGAGATACCGACCGCCGAAGGCGGCCAGGAGGTACGCCAGCAGTAACGCCGCGTTGTAGGCCAGGACCGGGTTCGACGTGATCCAGAACACGGGCGCAACGACGAGGGAGGGGAGCAGGCGATGATCCGTGAGGGTCAGCGCGTTCGGCTGAGGGTGCAGGAAACCCGCGTCGAAGAGGTGCTTCGGGTCCTCGACGACCTGACGCCCCAGGGACCCGACGATCGCGACGCTTTCGAGCGAGTCGCCGACGTAGGCGATGCGGGATCCCGGAAACAGGCTTTGCGGGTACAGGAAGAGCGCGCTCAGCACCACGTAGGCGAGCGCTTCCAGGAAGGGGAGGCGACGGAACCGGCGCAAGACCTCTCTCATCGAGATCGCGATTCTCTCAGGCGTTGCGCCTGCTGGCGCGGCCAGGCCATCAAACCTAAACTCACTCCCGCTTGCTCCCCTTGAACGAAACGAATGGCCCGGGCCACCGGCCTTTGACCTGGCTTCAGGGAGCCACCGCGGCCACCCTGGCCTCGCTCGCCAGTCTGACCGTGATCGGTTACCGGTTCGGCGACAGCAACCACGGCATCACGGTGCCGATCCTGAAACGCTTCATCGACCGTTCGCTCTACCCGGGCGACACCCTCGTCGCCACCGGCGATCAATTCCCAACGATCTTCTACCGGCTTCTTGCCGCCTTCCTTCCTTCGACCGACTGGGTGCCCTTCGCGTATTTCGCGCTTTATGTCGTGTCCATCGCCCTGACCTACGCCGCGGTCTTCAGGATCGCGGTGTGGGCGAGTGGAGGGGATCGCGCGATCGGCGCCCTCGCCGTGCTTCTGGCGATGCCGGTGCGGACCGGCCTCGCAGGGGAGGCGCTCTACCGCGTGGCCTTCTCGCACTCCCATCTGGCCTCCGGCCTCGATCTGATGGCCCTCGCTCTTTTCCTCGAGGGGCGGCGCCTTCTGCCCCTGCTCATCCTGTCGCTCGGCGTCTATAACCACGCGCTTTACTCGCTCTATCTGCTGGTCCCGTTCACTCTGGTGCTCCTGTGGGAGGCGAGGTCGCTTCCGCGGAAGACAACGCTCATTCGTCTCGCCGCGGGCTGGGCTCCTGTGATCCCCTTCCTCGTGAACGCCATCGCCCAGGGGAAACCCATGACCCGGGAATGGCTCGACCTCCTGATCCTGCGCTCGTCCCACCATTCCTTCCCCGGAACCTTCGGTGATGCGCTGCCAGACGCGGTGGTGTGGCTTCTCCTCGGAACCGCCGCGGCCTGGCGCTCCCCGGCCGGCCGCTTCCTGAGCCTCGGCGTATTCATCGTCGCCACCGCCGTCCTGTTCGTCGTGGGCACCGCTTTCACGGAGTTCATCCCCTCGAAGGCGTTTCTCCAGTTCCAGCCCCACCGGATCTGGCGGTTCCTTTCCGTGATCCTGCTCGCGTTCATGGCCGCGGACATCGTCCGCCTCTGGCGCGGCTCACCACTCATGCGTTTGCTCGCGACGTTCTATTTCCTCTCGGTTTTCGCGACCGGTCTCGAACAACTGGGCCCGCTGGTGCTGATCGCGGTGTTCGCGTTGAACCAGCCTCCCCTGCCGACGTGGCTTCGCCTGACCGCTGCAGGGGCTCTCGTGATGCTCGAGTGGCCGGATCGGACGGTGCGCTGGACAGAGTACCTCGCGGAGTTCCTGCGAAGGCTCCAGAACTCGGCGGTCTTCGCGATCCTCGGGGTGGCCTTGCTTCTCGCCCTCTCCTTTTCACAAACGGATCGGCGGCGGGCCAGGGCATTGTCCCTCCTGGCGTTTTGCCTCACCGTCGGGCCGCTTCTCGCCGACAACTTCAAACGCCAGCGCCAGCGTTACGAGCAGGGCTCCTTTTACGCCGCCCAGACCTGGGCTCGCGAGAACACGCCTCGGACCGCCCTCTTCCTGACCCCTCCCAAGGAAGCCGGCTTTCGGGTTTTCTCCGAGCGCTCGATCGTGGGCGAATGGAAGGACGGCACCCAGCAGTACTTCGACGACGGTTTTGCGAAGGAATGGGGCCGCCGCATGGAGACCGTGATGGCCCAGGAGTTCGGGAAGTACACCGACGAAGAGATCGTGAGCCTCGCCCACCAGTTTCGCGCGGACTTCATCGTCGGGCAGGGCCGCCGCCGCAAGCTTCCCATCGCCTTCGATGGCGGCAGCACGGTCGTCTATACAGTTCCACCTCTTCGCTGACCGGGACGCCTCAGGGCGCCACGCGACGATAGATCTGGTATTCGGCGGCCTGGCCCTCCGGGGCGTTGAGCCACTCGTATCGAGAATCGTCTCGCAGGTCGAAGCGCAGGGTGCTGCGGCGGTGGATGACCACGAAATCGAAGGGGGCCTTGAGATAGAGCTGGTTCAGGTTCGCCATGGTGTCGGCGCCGCTCCACACCACTTCGACGGGGAAATTCCGGTACGCATACTGAAAGTAGCGTCCGCCCACCACCCGCCGCGGCGCGAATCGCTTCGTCCGCTCCTCGATGAAAGTGGCCGCGCGGTCCTGGTCCTCCAGGTTCGAACCCTTGTACCGGTTGAAGAAAATGATCTGCCACGAGTTGAGGAACAAACTCGCGGCCACGAGACTGGTCGCCAGAAGCCCCGCGGGAATCCTTCCCACTCGGAGGCCGCATAGAACCACCACGAAGAGCGGGGCCATGGGCATCAGCGCCCGCACGCCTCCCCAGACCCCTCCTCGTTCTCTCACCACGTAGACCAGGACCATCGCAGCGAAGAGCAGGACG
>CAZBTT010000225.1:0-7798 GCA_964494295.1 uncultured Acidobacteriota bacterium | reverse complement strand
TTTCCCGCGATGAGCGGGGGCCTGCCGTGGCTTGCCGTCCTTTACGTGGCCCTCCCGCCGGTGGGACGATCCGGCCTTCCCCTGAACGTTCAATGGGGTGACCTGCTCTTTCCCGCTCTCGCGTTTGCGGCATGGCGCGCCACGCCCGGCGGGTCATGGTGGAGACGCTCGGACTGGCCACTGCTGGCTTACCTGGCGGTAACCGCCCTGGCGGCGGCGGTTTCCCCGGATCCGGCCGCAGGCCTTTCCCATCTGGCCAAACAGATCTACGTTGCCGCGGTCTTCCTGACCTTTCGCCGCCTGTCCGCCGAGGCCGGGCCCGCACTGACCGCTTCGGTCCAGCGGGCTTTCGTCGCCGCGATGGCCCTGGTCTGCGGAGTATCGATCCTCGTGGTGTTCTTCGGAGATTTCGGCGCCGGGTGGGCCCCGATGTTTGGTGAACTCCAGCTGCTGCCTTTCGTCGGCGTGGTGAGGAGGCTTCGCGGCCTGTTCGAAGCGCCCGAGTTCTTCGGGAATGCGCTGCTGGTCGCCTTCCTGCTCGCCCTGGCGTTGCGCGCCCGCGCCGCAGCCGCGGAGAGACCCTGGTGGACCGCCGTCGCGTGTCTGCTTGCAGCCGGTGAGTTCCTGACGTACTCGAGGAGTGTCGCGGGGTTCTTCGTGGCGACGGCGCTCTTTCTAACGCCCGGAGTCCGATCCCGCGGGCTTCGCGCGTCGGCATGGGTCGTCGCCATCGCCGTGGTCCTGATCGTGAACCTCGCTTCGGTCATCGGTCCGATGCCGAAGGGGGCGGCGACGCACTACGAGGTTGGATCGATTTCGATCGAGATCGTCGGCATAGGAGTTGAAGGGAAGCTCGTGAGCTACGCGGCGCTGAAGCAGATCGCCTGGGCGGCCTTTCTCGACCATCCGATCACCGGCGTCGGGCCCGGACGTTTCACGACGCTCACCGAAACCGCTTTTCGCGAGGGCCGGATCACCGCCCGCTACCGAAGCGTGCCGCCGCACTCCGACCTGGCGGGCCGGCTCGCGGAAACCGGACTGTTCGGTGGTCTCTCTCTGATCCTCTTGTGGGTCGCGTGGCTTCGCGCTTTGCGTCCGGCCCTGACGGGTGGAAGCGCTTTGCCCCGCGCCGCCGCCGCCGTGGCGATCGGGATTCTCGTCAACTCGGTCAACGCCGACGTGATGAACTTCCGGTTTCTCTGGTTCGTCCTCGCCTGGGCGACCATGGCGGACGCGGGCAGGGACGAAGCCGAAGCTAGCTAGCCCCTGGCGTTCAGGGTGTTGACCACGATCCACTGGCCCCGCTGTAACGCCAGGTGAAGGTACGTGGTGTCTGGTCCGTTTCCCAACTTCGCCGAAGCGATGTCGCCATCGACGCCCAGGACCGTGACCGCGGCCTTCGGATTCCCGCGCGGCCCTTGCCCGGCCGCAACCGCAGCCGCCGCGGTCTCGGCGAGCTGGTCGCGCAGGATGTGAGCGCCGGAGGGCGCGGCCACCAGAGTGCGGATCGCCGCGACGGGGCTCAGCACGGCGGTCACCCGCTGGGGATCGCTGCCAGCGACCGCTGCGGCATAGTCTCGCGACGCCTGTTCGACCGCGGTGACCGGAGGGACGTCCTCCGTTGCGGGGGGTACGTGCCACAACACGCTGACGAGCTGCCAGCGCCCTTCACGCTTGACCAGGTGAACGTAGTCGTTGAAAAGGACGCTGAATACCCGGGCCGAGGCCAGATCCCCGGTCACGTCCAGCACCTCGATCGTCATTTTCCGCTCGGCGATGGAGGGTCTCTTGCCGCCGCCCCGCGTCGCCTCGATGAGCATCTCCGCGTTCATCTGAGACAGAAAGGGTGATGTGCCGGGTCGAACCACCAGAGCGCGTTTGGTCAGAAGCGGCGAGATGGCGCGGATCATGCGCTCGGGCGCTTGTTCGTAGTACCCCTCGGCGTAGTCCAGTAGTGCCTGGCGGATCGCCAGTGCTTCGGTTCCAACATCCGACGGCGGGTGCGCGACCGCGAGGGCCGGCCCTTGTCCCGATGCCGAAAGCGCCGCGATGCTCGAAACCGCCACCGTAGTTATCAAGGCCTTCAATCGCATGATGTGTCTCCTTCGCCGAAGACCATAACCCTTCGGCCCTCGAACATAACAGTTACAATTCTTGCGAAATGCGACAAGTACAATCTGTCGTCGGTCCTCTCTACGCCCGCGTGGCCGGCCGGCTGGGATCGCTCATCGAGCGGGGCACTCTTCGTCCGGGCGACCGCCTGCCATCGCTGCGCCGCACGAGCGTGACCGAGGAGGTCAGCCTGACCACCAGCCTGCAGGCGTATTCCCTCCTCGAGATGCGGGGCTACGTCGAGGCGCGGCCGCAGTCCGGCTTTTACGTCCTCCCTCACGCGGCGCGCGAGACCTTGGAGCCCGCGACTTCCCCGACCAGCCGCGCGGCATCACCCGTGGACGCGAGCGCGGGCCTTGCCCGCGTTCTCCAGTCCGCCCAGGACCGCCGGCTGGCGCCCTTCGGCGCCGCATGTCCGGCTCCCTCCCTTCTTCCCACGCGCGCCCTCTCCCGGCTGGCCTCATCGGTCGCTCGGGCGGACGTCGGTTCCACCAACGCCTACAGTTTTCCACCCGGCCGCGTTGAGCTCAGACGGGAAATCGCGCGCCGGGCGGTGAGGTGGGGTGGCGACCTCGCGCCCGACGACGTGCTGCTCACCTGCGGCGCCACAGAGGCGCTGTTTCTGGCCCTGATGGCGACGACGCGTCGAGGCGACATCGTTGCCGTCGAGTCTCCCTGCTACTTCGGCACTCTGCTCCTGCTTGACACCCTCGGCCTGCGCGCCCTCGAAGTCGCGACGGACCCCCGGGAGGGTCTGCTCGTGGACGATCTCGCGGCCGTGCTCAAGCGGCACAAAGTCGCCGCGGTCGTGGCCTCTCCGACCTGCCAGAACCCGCTCGGCAGCGTGATGAGCGACCAGGCGAAACGCGGGCTCGCCGAGCTGCTGGCTCACTACGACGTGCCGCTCATCGAAGACGATGTGTATGGCGAAGCGTTTCACGGGTCCGAGCGCCCGGCTCCCGTTAAAGCATGGGACACGGGCGGGCGCGTCCTGTGGTGCTCGTCGTTTTCCAAGGTCCTGGCCCCCGGGTATCGAATCGGGTGGATCGCGGGCGGGCGCTACCAGGAACGATTGACTCGACTGAAGGTCGCGACCACGCTGGCGACGCCGGCCGTGCCGCAACTCGCGATCGCGGCGTTTCTGCGCTCCGGAGCCCACGACCGGTTCATGAAGAAGGTTCGCGAGGCCTACCGTGATCAGATCACGCGCGGCCGTGAAGCGATCGCGCGCTTCTTTCCCGAAGGCACGCGCGTGACTCAGCCCCGGGGCGGATTCCTCTTGTGGGCCGAGCTGCCCGGGCGCATCGACTGCGAACGTCTGTCCGACAAAGCGCATGCCGCGGGGATCAGCGTCTCCCCCGGAAGCCTGTTCTCCGCGAGGGACCGGCAGCGCCATTGCCTCCGCATCAGCTGCGGTCAGCCGTGGAGCGCCGAACTCGACCGCGCCATTGAGACCCTCGGCCGCATCGCCAAGGGGTTGGGGCGAGATCAGTGAAGTCCAGCGAGAGTCCCATGCGCTCAGGCTCGCCGAATGTGAAGTAGGCGTTCCTACGCGCGTCGCGCAACGAGGGCGAGCCTGCTCTTGCGCCGCCGCGGCAATCGGACGGAGACGCCTTCGGGGGCCTGGCCGGCCAGCCGGGCGAGTTCAAGCGCGGGCCGCGCGGTGCCGATCAGGTAACCCTGAACGTGGTGGCAGCCCGAAGCGGCGAGGAAGCGCAACTGGCGGGGATCCTCCACTCCTTCCGCGGTGACGGAGAGACCCCGGGCCCGGCCGAGTGCGATGACCGCGCGCAGCAGGAAACGGTCCTTGGCGTCGGTCGCGAGGTCGCGGACGAAACACTTGTCGATCTTGAGGCGGTCGATCGGCAGCTCCTTGAGATAGCCGAGGGCCGAATGACCGGTGCCGAAATCGTCGAGGGCGACGCTCACCCCCATCTCCCGCAGCCGTTCGAGCACTCTGCGGGCCTGGCCGATGTCGTACATCGCCGCGGTTTCGGTCACCTCGATCTCGAGGGCCTCGGCGGGAAGCCCGCTTTCGCGGAGAGCCCCGCGCACGTCGTCGATGATCTCGGGATCGGCCAGCTGCTGAGCGGAGAGATTCACCGCGACCCTAAAATCGACCCCCGCGAGAACGCGCGCCTCCTGCACTTCCTGGCACGCGCGATTCAGGACAAAGCGGCCGATGGGGACCACGAGCCCGGTGGATTCCGCGATATCGATGAAGGCGGCGGCCGCGAGAAGCCCCTCGCTCGGATGCAGCCAGCGAACGAGCGCCTCGAAGCCGTCGATCCGTCCGGTGGTGAGGGAGAGGCGCGGCTGGTAGTACACCCAGATTTCATCGAGCGCGAGCGCCTTGCGCAGCCGCATCTCCATCGACATTTCGCGGCGCGAGCGTCCGGTCATGTCGGCGTTGTAGAGCTTCGGCCGCCCGGGCGCGCGTTCCTTCGTTCGATACGCGGCGGCGTGGGCGTGGTCGAGAAGGGTCGCGGCGTCTCCGGCGTCGGTTGGAAACAGACTGACTCCCGCGGTCGCGGTGACCAGGATCTCCTGCCCGTTCACGTGCATGGGCGCGGCGAGGGCCGCGGAGAGTTCGCTCGCGAGGCGAAGCGCCTCGGTGGAATCGGAGACGCCGGGCCATACCGCGACGAACTCGTCGCCGCCCACGCGCGCCGCGAGGGCGCCCTGAGGGAGGGTCTGTCGGATGCGGTCGGCGGTTTGAAGGAGGACCGCGTCGCCCGCGCCATGACCCATGGATTCGTTGAGGGGACGGAAACGATCGAGATCGAGGAATACAAGAGCCAGACCTTCGCCGTGATGGCGGGCCCGGACCATGGCGGCTTCGAGCTGGAGTTCGAAAGGCGCCCTTCGGCTCAGGCCGGTGACGTCATCGCTCTCGGCCTGGGTCCGCGAAGCCCGGCGCCGGGTGCGATCTTCCAGAAGGCAGCCGGCCATCGAGAGGGCCACGCCGATCCAGGCAAAACCCGCAAGGCCGTCGGTGGCCATCTTCAGGCGGGACTCGCCGCCTTCCCCGAGGGCGACGAGGACGATGCACGTGCCTGCGAGGACCGCAAGCGCGCCAAACGCCCAGGACAGGGCCCGCGCGCTCAGGCTGTCACTCCGCCGTGCGACCCGCGTCAGGTAAAAGCACAGGGCGGTGACCACGAACAAACGCGTGGTTCGGAAGAGCGTCAGCCCCGCGGCTGAAGGGCCGATCATCACCAGGGTGGACTGCACCGCGCACGACAGCGCGAACACCGCATAGGCCGTCGCTTTGCCGAAGCGGCGCCCTGTCCGCTCGACTTCCCACGCACTCGCGCCCGAAACCAGCAAGGCGCCCGCAGCGGCGCCGGTCAGGGCATCGAGGATGACGAGCAGCGGCTGGCCCGAGGCCGCGCCCGGACGGACAAGAAGATGCATTGCGATCGCGGCCCAGGCGCCGGCGAACGACCGGAAGCCGGGCAAGGTGCTACGCATGGATGCTCCGAGCGTGAGAGCGGTGCCCGCAGCGGTCGAGACCCCTCCCAGCAGATCGAAGGCGGAGGAGGCGGCGGACGCGGACGAGGCAGGCATGGGGAGAGAGTGTTGATTCCAGAAGGAGTTCGCCGCGTCGGTCCTGACGCGCGAAGCCTCATCCGATGCATCCTTGGGGATGAAGGGCCGGCTTCTTGTACGGGAACCAGGGCGGCATTGTTCCAGGCCGTCCGGGACTTACCGATCATGTGTTCGGTGTTTTGGACGGGGGAGGGCGTTCCGACCGCTTCGATGCCGGGCCCGCCGCCGGGGTTTCGGACGTCCCGCCTCTTGAGGCGGCCTACGAGGCCGGTGCGGCCTCCTGCTGCATGAGTTCCCACTGGCTCATGAGGTCGTTCACTTCCCACATCAAGGACTCGCGGTCCTTCGCGGCCTTTTCGGCCCGCGCGCGGTCGTCGAAGAAACCGGGTTCGGTCATGGCTTTTTCGATCACGCCGACCGCGGCTTCCTTCTCCGCGATCCGCTTCTCGATTTCGTCGAGACGCTGCTTGCGCTTCTTCTCCGCCCGGTCGAAGGCGATGCGAGCCTGGCGTTCGGCCTCGGCGGCCGCCTTCGGGTCCGCGGGGTCGGGCTTTCGCAGGCGAGGAGCGAGCGGGTTCGAAGCGGGCGGCGCAGAGGTGGAACGTTTCTCCGGCATGGGTGCGGGAGGCGGCTTCTGGGGAAGCCCGGGCGTCATGGCGACCGCCTTCACGACGGCCGTCTTCACTTCGGTGAGGCTCGGCGCCTTCGGCTTGCCGGGCGCGGGCGTGCCGGCTTCCCCGGCCTCCATGCGTTTGCGCCAGTCGAGGAAGTCCTCGTAGCCGCCCGGGTACAGGGTCGCCTTCGTGTCGCCCACGTCGATGACCTTCATGGCGAGACGGTCGACGAAGTGGCGATCGTGCGAGACGAAGACGATCGTTCCGGTGTAGGCAGCGAGCGCCTCGAGCAGGATGTCCTTCGAATCGATGTCGAGGTGGTTGGTCGGCTCGTCGAGCAGGAGGAGATTGCTGGCCTTGAGCAGCATCTTCGCGAGGGCGAGGCGGTTGCGTTCGCCGCCGGAGAGAACAGCCACCTTCTTGTAGACGTCGTCGCCGGAGAAGAGAAAGCCGCCCAGGATCGAACGGATCATCGGGACCATGGTGGTCGGGCTCGTGCCCGCCATCTCTTCATAGACGGTTTGCGAGCCGGCGAGAACGTCCGCCTGGTTCTGGGCGAAGTAGTCCATCACCACTTGATGTCCCAGGGTCACGGAACCGTTGGTGGGCTTGTCGGTGCCCGCGAGCACCCGCATGAGCGTCGACTTGCCCGCGCCGTTGGGTCCGACGAGGGCGATGCGGTCGCCGCGTTCGACGGTGAGATTCACCTTGTCGAGGATCACGTTCGACCCATACGCCCGGCGAAGGTCCTTCACTTCGAGCACCACGCGGCCGGCCTTGGGCGCCTCGGGGAAGTGGAAGTGGATCTTCGCGCGCTGAGCCGGGATCTCGATGCGCTCGACTTTGTCGAGCATCTTGATCCGGCTCTGGACCTGGCGGGCCTTGGTCGCCTGATAGCGGAAGCGGTTGATGAAGGCCTCGGTCTTCTCGATCTCTTCCGACTGGCGGCGGTGGGACTCGAGCAGGTTCTCGAGGTTCGCCTGGTAGTCGACGAGGTACTTCGAGTAGTTGCCGTGATAGTCGGTGAGGGTCCGGAGTTCGACCTGCGTGATCCTTTTGACCACGGCGTCGAGGAAGAAGCGGTCATGGGAGACGAGCACCACCGAGCCTTCGTAGTCGTGGAGGTACTCCTCGAGCCAGTTGCAGGCGGGGAGGTCGAGATGGTTCGTGGGCTCGTCCATCAGGAGGAGGTTCGGACGCTGAAGGAGGAGCTTGGCGAGAGCGATGCGCATCTGCCAGCCGCCCGAGAACTCTTCGCACAGCCGCTGGTTTTCCGTGGGCTTGAAGCCGAGGCCGCGCAGGACGTTCGCGATGCGAATGTCCATCTCGAAGCCGCCCTTCTGCTTGAACTGCTCCATCACCTCGGCGTAGCGATCGAGCAGGGCGAGGTGCTCTTCTTCGGTGGTGCCGGGCTCCTCGTGTTCGAGTGTCGCTTCGATCCGGTTCTGCTCCTCTTTGAGGGCGAGCAGGGGAGCAAACGCGAGCGAAACCTCGGCGTGGAGGGTTCGGCCTTTGTGCGA
>CAZBTT010000224.1:0-7800 GCA_964494295.1 uncultured Acidobacteriota bacterium | reverse complement strand
TCATGTATGTGCGCGGATCTTAGGAACGATTCCGCGCGCGGTCAATGAAAGAAACAGCGGGCAGTGACGCTTGTCGCGCGCCAGACCCTTTGCGGCGCTGGACCGATCAGCAGCGCGCCCGCCATCGGCGCGGGTGCGCTCAGTTCAGGCTGGGGACCAACTCGCCGCGCAGGGAATTTGGGAACGCGCCTTTGATCTCGATATCGACACGATGCCCCGGCGCCACCCCCGAATCGGGAGGAAGATCAAAGTGGACCAGGCGAAAATGGGGTGTCCGTCCCTTCGCTTCCCCCTCATCAACCTCGTCGACGAGAACCTGCTCCACTCTGCCGATGAGGGTCTGATTCCGTTCTCGCTGCTGTCTTTGCTGCTGCTCGTTGAGAACCTTGAATCGGCGTTTCTTCTCCGCCTCGGGCACATCGTCCGGTTTGCGAATCGCCGTGGTTCCAGGGCGGGGGGAGTAGAGGAATATGAAGAGACCGTCGAGTTCGGCCTCACGAACGACCCGACATGTCGCGTCGAAGTCCTCTTCCGATTCCCCCGGATAGCCCACGATGACGTCTGCCGTGAGGGCAAGATCCGGGCGGTGCCGCCGCACCAGGGCCAGACGCTCAAGATACTCGTCGGCGGTGTAACCGCGCCGCATGTCCGCTAGAACGGCGTTCGAGCCGGACTGGACGGGAAGGTGGAGGTACGGCGCGAGGCGCGGGAGGTCGGCGAAACAGCGGGCGAACTTCTCATCGACATGTTCGGGGTGCGAAGTCGTGAAGCGCAATCTCCAGAGGCGTTCATCCGCGTCGTGGACCCGGCGGAGAAGGTCAGGAAAGTCGACGTCCGCGAAACGGTACGCGTTCACGGTTTGTCCGAGCAGCATCACCTCGTGATAGCCACGGTCGAGCAGGCTGTGAACCTCGGCCAGAATGCTCTCGGGCGACCGGCATACTTCCTTCCCGCGGGTCCTCGGGACCACACAGAAGCTGCAGACGTGATTGCAGCCCTCGACGATCGTGACGTAGGCGCGGGTGGCGCTGGAGTGCGAGACGACCTCGGCGGGAATCGCGAATGCGTCGGCCCTCGTGTCAATCGCCGACCGACGCTCCCCCGTGGAGGTCGACTCGCGGAGGAGCATCGTCAGGTCCTGAAGGTTATGGGTGCCGACGAGGACGTCCACCGAGGGCGCGCGATCGAGGATCTCCTTGCCCTGTAGTTGGGCCACGCACCCACCGACCGCGATTTTGAGCCCGGGGGTTTCCTTCTTCAGGGTCTTGTAGCGGCCCACGGCATGGAAGAGCTTCTCCGCGGCGCGCTCGCGAACCGCGCAGGTATTCACGAAGATCACGTCGGCGCCTTGGGCGGTCTCGGTGCGTTCCAGGCCATCGGCCTCGAGAAGACCCGCAGCCTTCTCGGAATCGTTGACGTTCATCTGACAGCCGAACGTCTCGATGAAGTACTTTCCTCGCGACACGTCTGCGCTCCTCAGGCTCTCGGCGCGCTGTCGACGAGGCGAACTCGGTCAATCAGCTCTTCGGCGTTCTTCTCGGCCGACCCGGTAACCACTTCGCCCGCCAACATGCGAGCTACCTCGCGCACGCGATCCCGACCTGAGACCTCCCGCACCTCGGTGATCGTGCGGCCACGAACCACGCGCTTCTCCACCACGTAATGCCGGTCAGCGAAGGCCGAGACCTGGGCGAGGTGAGTGACGCAGAGCACCTGGCGTTCGCGGGCGACCCGCGCCAGCCGTCGACCCACCGCTTCCGCGACGGCTCCACCGATACCGGCATCGACCTCGTCAAACACCACGGCACCCGAAGGCTGCGCATTCAGCAAGGATTGAAGGGCCAGGAGCGCGCGCGACAGTTCCCCACCCGAGGCGACAGACTTCAGGGGCTTGAGCTCTTCACCGGGATTCGCGGAAAGGTAGAACTCTCCGGTCTCGAGTCCCTGGGCCTTCCAGTCGACATCCGCATTCAGTGCGCGCGGTTCGAATCGCACTTCAAAACGACACTGGGCCATGGCGAGGTCGGTCAGCTCTTTCGCGACGGCCTTCTGCAGCCGCGATGCGACTGCCCGACGATCCTTGGACAGCGCGTTCGCCGCCAACGAATACGCGGCCCAGGCCAACGCCGCCGCGCCAGCGAGCCGTTTGTCCTCGGCCTCCGGGTCATCGAGGGCCGAAAGCCTCATCTCTGAATCTGCTAAGAAAGTCATGATTTCATCGACACTTGAGCCATATTTCTTCTTAAGGCGCTCTAAGGTCGCAAGACGGGACTCGACTTCATCGATCCGGCCCGGCTGAGCCTCCAACGACGAGACATAGCCGTCAAGTTCAGCCGACCAATCGTTGAGCAGGGCCAGGACATCGGCGTGGCGGGAGGTCGCCTCGCGCATGGCGGTGGGATCGAGCCGCGCGATCTCGTCCAGGCGTTTGCCGAGCGCCCGCAGTTGAGAGAGGATCGAGTGATCCGAGTCGTCGTCGGTACCGTCAATCAG
Organism: uncultured Acidobacteriota bacterium; assembly: GCA_964494295.1. GTDB lineage: Bacteria > Acidobacteriota > Vicinamibacteria > Fen-336 > JAGNNV01 > JAGNNV01. The sequence continues at coordinate 5,307 of CAZBTT010000224.1, read as the reverse complement.
ACGGGTGGCTTCCGCGGTGAGTTCGCCCAGGCGTTCCGAGTTGCGCAGCCGCGCACGTTCCTCGCGAAGCTCGCTCTCCTCCCCCTCCCTGAGCGCCGCCTTGCGGATTTCCTCGACCTGAAAACGAAGCGCCTCACGCTCGCGGCCAAACTGCCGGGCTCTCTCGCGAAAGTCCCGCAGGGCCGAGTCGGCCCCTTGCGCCTCGCCGAACAAGGTGCGTGCCTTCGCCGACCGCGCCTGCAGTCCCGCGAAGATGTCCAGAAATGAGAGGTGGAAATCGGCATTCAACAAGGCGTGATGCTGATGCTGACCGTGAATCTGGACCAGCTCCTGCCCGACACTCTTGAGTCCCGCAAGCGAGACGGTCACGCCATTGATCATCGCCCGGCTGCGACCGGAAGCGAGGATCTCACGCCGGATCGCAACCTCGCCCTCGGGCTCCTCGATGCCGAGGCCGAGGGCCTGGAAGTCGAACCCCTGGGGAACGTCGAAGATCGCCTCGATGGTTCCCTTGTCCTCACCGGTCCTCACCAGGTCGCCGTCGGCCCGCTCGCCGCAAACCAGGCCGAGCGCATCGACCACGATGGACTTCCCCGCCCCGGTTTCACCGGTGAGGAGGTTCAGGCCGGGGCCGAACTCGATCTCGGCCGAGGCCACGACCGCGAGATTTTCGATGCGCAGGACACGGAGCATAAGAGGGCCCGTGAGGGTAGCATGGAACCCTCGCGGTTCCGGGTCCATTCGTTGACCCACACAAGATATTGTGCGATCCTGAAAGGTCGACAACAGCATACAGATGATGATCCACTTCTTACTGGCTCAAAGCAGTGCCGCGGACGCCTTCGGCGGGGGCGCCTTAGGCTTCCTGAAACACTCCGGGCCCACTGCCATCGCGGTGCTGGTGCTGCTGCTGGTCTTCTCGTTCATCTCGTTCGGGATCATCATCAATAAGTGGACGACCTTCGCCCGAGCCTCGCGCGAATCCAGGCGGTTCCTGGAGGTGTTCCGCAAGAGTCAGAAGTTCTCCGAGGTCAATGCGGTGGCGAACCAGCTCTCCTATTCGCCGCTCGTCGGGATGTTTCAGGCCGGGTATCAGGAGATCAATCAGCAGATCCGCCCGGCCGGGGGCCCCGCGAACCCGCGGCCCTCGATCAAGAGCCTCGACGCGGTTTCGCGCGCTCTGGCCCGCGCCGCCTCGATCGAAGAAACCCGTCTCGAGAAGCGCCTCAGCTTCCTCGCCAGCACCGCGAGCGTGTCGCCCTTCGTCGGCCTTTTCGGAACCGTGTGGGGCATCATGAATGCCTTCGGCGAAATCGGACGCCAGGGTTCGGCGAATCTGGCGGTCGTGGCGCCTGGAATCTCGGAAGCGTTGATCACCACGGCCGCCGGTCTCTTCGCGGCCATCCCCGCCGCTCTCGCTTTCAACTTCTTCTCGGATCGGCTGAAGGCCCTTTCGGCCACGATGGATGACTTCGCGATGGAGTTCATCAGCATGGTCGAACGGAACTTCACTTAAGGACGGGCGGCCGCGGATGGGACCCACCAGTTCGGGAGACGGCGGAGGTGGGGGCCGGTCTGCCGCCTCGGGCTATCAGGCCTTCCGGCGGAAGCGTGCCCACAAGAGCATCGGCGAGATCAACGTGACCCCGCTCGTGGACGTGGTGCTCGTCCTGCTTCTTGTGTTCATGGTCACGGCGCCCATGATGAGTCAGGGCATCGACATCAATCTCCCCACCGCGAACCAGGTCGAGAACCAGCCCGAAGATCGCCTGACTGTCTCGCTAGATGCGTCGGGGCGCGCCTATCTCGGCGAGCAACCTCTCGCCCTACCTCTGCTCGAGGATCGGATCCGCGCGCACATGGCCGGCCGCCCCACCCAGGTCGTGTATCTCCGCGCCGACGAATCGGCTCGTTACGGCAAGGTCATCGAGGTGGTCGACCTTTTGAAGCGCTGCGGCGTCGAACGTATTGGGTTTGCCTACGAGATACCCAAGGAGGTTCGATGAACGATCCCGTCCTGCGCGTCCTCGCGTCCCGTCAGATGCTGGTCGACGACGGATATTCGAAGAGCCTTCTCCTCTCGGGCGCCGCCCATGCGACATCGTTCTTCGCCGTCCTGATCATCGCGCTGCTGACCCCAAAGGCGCCGATCATCCGCGTCATCGATGGGTTCGCGGTTCCGCTGCCGAAGGGCGGCGGCGTCCCGAGGGTCGTTCAGCCCGCGGCCACTCAGACTGAGCCCCCCCCCGCCCCACCGGTCGAAGCCCCCAAAGTGGAGCCCAGGGCGGCTCCGGCCCCGGTGAAGCTGATCAAACCTGAGGCCCCGACGATAAAGAAGGGTGTGGCGCCGGTCGACTTGAAGCGAAGCGTCAAGGAGCCGAAGGAACGAGAATCAAGAGAGATCGCAACCGAAAAAATCACCAAGGCCGCACCAGCGAGCGTCGCGACGGCGCCCTCTCCCGGCGTTGCCGCGTCGGCGAGCGGCTTGGACTTCACTGCCCCGGATGCCGGCGTGATCGACGGCATCACGGGACCCGTGGGCCCCCTGGGCTTCCACCTCGCTGCAGTCAAGAACCGGATCTGGGCAACATGGGCACGCCAGATTCGTCCCGACTTCACTGGAAGCGTCATGGTCTCCTTTACGATCCATCGCGACGGCTCTGTGGATCAGGTCGAGGTCCTCCAGTCTTCGGGTTCCGCGGCCCTTGATCGACTGGCCGAACGCGCCGTCCTCAGCACTCCGCTCGGACCCCTTCCAAACGCTTACGACAAGGAGACCCTGGTGGTCCATGCGAATTTCAAACCTGTTTCTTAGCGCGACGGCCACGGCCGCCCTCGTTGGTTTCGCTGGTCTCGCGTCGTCGACGCAAGACCAGCCTCAGATCATCACGATCGGCGGCACGGCTACGCGCGTGGCCATCGCGCCGTGCTCCAACACCATGGAGCCGCTGCGAACGTCCTGCGGCATCGTGAGAGAGGTCCTTAAGGCGGACCTCGAGTTCGAGAACTTCCAGCTGATTCCGGAATCGCTGATGCGTTCGCTTCCCCCTGTCGATCCCAAGCTGCCGAACTACGTCGACTGGAAATCAGTCGGCGCCAACATTTTGGTTACGCTCGAGTCGACTCAAAACGGGACCGACTTCGCGGTGGAAGCGCGCAGCTTCAGCGTCGACAGTAAATCTTCGGTCATGAGCAAGAGATACGCGGGCCGCGTCGAACCTGGCAATGCCGCGACGTTCCGTGCGTTTGCCCACCAGGCCGCCGAAGATATCCTCAGCCTCGCGTCGATTCAGGCCGTTACTCGGACCCGACTTGTCTTCGTGTCCGACCGTGATGCGCCTGTACGTGGCTCCACTCCCCCGGCAACCGTGAAGGGACCCAGGACAACCGCCGCCGTGTCCGGTCCGCCTCCCGCGCGCGGACGCAAGGAGCTCTACATAGCCGACTACGACGGCTTCAATGTCCGCCGCGTCACCGTCAACCACAACATCTCCATCCTTCCTGCGTGGACTCCTGGCGCCAAGGGACTCATCTATACGTCCTACCGGTCCGGGACTCCGCAGATCTTCCTTTCGTGGATCTTCGAAGGCCGGGTGGTCCCGAATGTCACGAGGGAAAGCGCCGACTCTCAGGCGATCGCCCCGGTGGTCTCGCCGGATGGGAAACGCGTCGCGTACAGCGGAGATCGCGGCGGCAACTTCGATATCTGGGTGGCGAACATCGACGGCACCGGTGCGCGCAACCTTACGGGGACTCTCGCGAACGACACCGCGCCGTGCTGGAGCCCCTCGGGTCTAGAGATCGCCTTCACCTCGGGGCGCAGCGGTTCCGCGCAGCTCTGGGTGATGGACCACGAGGGTCTGAACCTTCGCCGGCTGTCGAGCGTCGGTAACTACAACGACGCCTGCGCCTGGAACCCCTCGCGCGAGTTCGCCGAGATCGCGTATTCCTCGCGCCTCGAGGATGGAGGCTTCGAGATCGCGGTCGTCGATCTTGCCACCAGCCAGGTCCGCCAGCTGACCACCGGGCGGGGCAGTTGCGAGTATCCCACGGCGTCTCCGAGCGGCCGGCACCTCACGTTCTCGTGCAACCGGGGGGGCACATGGCAACTTGCCCAAATCGATCGCATGGGCAGCCGCCTCAGAATCCTCGCCGTCGGCCCTGGAAACAATCAGCAGGCCGACTGGAGTCAGACTGTTCGCTGACTTTCCGTTTTTCGGGGGACCTCACCCGGAACCCTCAGCCGATATCATGCCGCTACCACCTCCAAAGGCCAAGAAGATATGACTCAGAAGCTCCCACGCCTTCCCCGCCGCAGCCTCCTGCTCATCGCCGCCTGTTTTCTCGCGATTCCTTCATGGGCGCGCGCCGATAAGAAGGAGTACCTGGCGCTCAGTCAACAAATCGCCACTCTTCAGGGCCAGGTCGCCGAAGCCGACCAGGCACGGGCCGAGTCTCAAAAAGAACTCCGCCGAATCGTCGACCTCCTGGTGGAGCAGTCGGCCATGATCAAGAAGCTCCAGCAGGACCTCAAGGTCCAGGACGAGCGGACCATGGTGGTGATCAAGGACCAGCACGAGAAGCTCTCGGAGATGTCCGAACGGTTGAAGGCAATGGCCGCCACCCAGCCCTCTTCGGGTTCGGGGGGCCTTCCCTCCGGGTCGCCTACACCTGGCGCGGGAGCGGCAGGAGCGCCTGCCCTCGCGCCTCGCGATCTCTATCAGCAGGCCTACAGTGATTTCGCGCGAAAGAACTACGACCTGTCCATTCAGGGTTTCATGGAGTATCTCCGGCTGTACCGCGACACCGACCTCGCCGATAACGCGCAGTATTGGATTGGCGAATCCCTTCAGGCCCAGGCGAAGTACGAGGACGCGGTGACCGCGTTCAACGCGCTTCTTCGCGATTTCCCGGCCAGCGACAAGATTCCGGATGCGCGGTACAAGAAGGGAGTGGCGCTCGAAGCTCTCGGGCGCAAGTCGCAGGCCATCCTCGAATACCGGTTCGTGGTCGAGCGGTTCCCGAACGCGCAGGCCGCGCGCCTCGCTCGCGAGAAACTCGGTCAGCCCTGAGGCCCTCGCAGCTCTTTCCGGACTCATCAAGCCCAATCTCCCAAGCTACGACACCAAAAGAACAAGGAAACCAAAGAAATGGCCTCAGTCAACAAAGTGACGCTCATCGGAAACGTCGGGAAAGACCCCGAGATTCGCTACACCCAATCGGGAGAACCCATCGCCAACTTCTCCCTCGCCACCTCAGAGAGCTGGACGGATAAGTCCGGCCAGAAACAGGAAAGGACCGAGTGGG
>CAZBTT010000223.1:0-7811 GCA_964494295.1 uncultured Acidobacteriota bacterium | reverse complement strand
TCGGCCACGAACTTCTGGACGGTTTCGATGGAGAGGCGCTTCTCCGGAGCGTCCATGAGATCTTTCATCGCGGCCTGCGCGACGTCCAGATCGATTTCGACCCCGCGAAGGCTTGCGTGGGCCACGATGCGATTAAAAGCGCCTTCGAGTTCGCGGATGTTCGAACGAACCTTGGATGCCACGAACAGGCCAACATTGTCGGGGAGCAGTATGTCTTCGGCCGCGGCCAGCCGCTGAAGGATCACCACGCGGGTTTCTATGTCCGGCGGCCCGACGTCCGCCGACATGCCTGACGAAAAGCGGCTCTGCATCCGCTCGTGGACACCGGTCAGCATCTTTGGGGGGACATCCGCGGAAATGACGACCTGTTTTCCCGCCTCGTAAAGAGTGTTGAACAGATGGAAGAACTCTTCCTGCGACCGCTCTTTGTTGGAGAGGAACTGGATGTCATCGATGATCAGGACATCGATTGCCCGGTAGCGCTGCCGGAAGGGGAGGATGCGTTCGTACCGGATAGCGGAGACCACTTCGTTGACGAAGTGTTCGCTCGATACGTAGGTCAGAGCGAGCCGGGGGTTCCTCTTGAGCAGATAGTGGCCGATGGCCTGGAGCAGGTGGGTCTTGCCCAGACCGACCCCGCCATAGATGAACAGCGGGTTGTAGGACTTTGACGGCACCTCAGCCACCGCCTTTGCCGCGGCATGGGCCATCTGATTCGAGGCGCCGACCACAAAGGTCTCGAAGGTGTACTTCGGGTTCAGCGAAGAGGCCTCGATGACCGGCAACGACTCTCCGCCAAAAGCCTCGACATCGCAATGGAGTTTCACGCCGGTGTGACCGAGACTTGAAAGCATCTCCGCGACCAGACTCGAGTAGTTCTTCAAGAACCAGTCGCGGAAAGGGGCGCTTGGAACCGTGATGGAAAGGACCGTGCCGTCGAAGGCGCGGAATGCCGTGGGCCGGAACCAGGTGACGAAGGAGTGAGAGCTCACGCGACCCTCCTTCTCCACAAGATCCAGGACTCGATCCCAAACCGTCATCGACTAGAAACCAAAGCGCATCGTCAAGAGTGGGGTTACCGCATCAACCAAAGGAGCCGGGCAAGAGAGCCGGGAGAGCAAGCTCAGGGCAAGGAGTTTTGCCTCGCGAGAGGAGGGTAACCATAACATGCCGAACGCGGGCGCGGCGGCTCCGTGGCGGCCCTGTTTTGACGCACGCCGCAATAATGGATAACATCGCAGGTTCTAACTTTTCGCAAGGACTCGATAAAACAGTGAAGAGAACGTTTCAGCCAAACAATCGCCGCAGAAGAAGGACGCACGGATTTCTTGTCCGCATGAGATCGCGGGGCGGAAGACTCGTGATCAAGAGACGGCGGGCCAAGGGACGCCAGCGTCTGGGCGCCTGACGAAGCCCAACCCCCGAACCCCGAAGAGCCCGCGCCAAACGCGCCCCGGGGCTCAATTTGGTCGAGAACGACGGGTTCTCACGGGGGATGAGTTCGCGGCCATCCTGAAGGACGGCTCTCGCGGAGCCACCGGCGTCGTCAGCGTAGCGATCATACCCGCGGGCGGACCGGGGAGAATTGGAATTTCCGCTTCGACAAGGGTCGGCGGCTCGGTTCAACGAAATCGCGGCCGCCGGATGGTTCGCGAATACTACAGACAGACGTACCGAGGATCGGCGCCTTATGACATCGTGGTCAATCTCAAACCCGGGTTTGCAGCCCTTTCCGCCGACCAGGTAGCAAACGCGCTCGCCGATGCCCTCTCGAAAGCGATCAACGCTGGAAAGCGCCGCGGTTGGCGCCTTGCTCCTCTGCATTGACGCCTACAAGTCGATCCTATCTCCACTGTTTACAGGAAGTTGCAGATTTCACCCGACATGCAGTCAGTTCGCCCGCGAGGCCCTCGTTAAACACGGCAGATATGGGGTCTATCTTGCCATGCGGCGTATTCTCAGGTGTCGACCCTTCGGCGGCCAAGGATTCGATCCCGTCCCCGAAGTGATCGATCGGACCTGAGACCAACCCCTGAGAATCGGGAAGAAAGAAACCAATGGAAGAAAGACGTTTGATCCTGGCGTTCGCGCTTTCGTTCGCGGTTCTGCTTGGTTTCAGAATGTGGACGAATTCGCGCTACCCCCAGCAGCCGGAGGGCCAGAAGCTAGCGCTTTCGACGGCCACACCCGTCCCGCCCCTTGCGGAAACGAAGGCGGTCGACCCCGTCAGAACCCCTGATCGCCCCGGCCCCGTCATGGCCCAGTCGACGCCCCTGCCGCGCGTTCCTGCCATCAGCGGCGAGGAGAGGCGCGTCGAGATCGCCGCCGCCGATGCCGAAATCGCCTTCAGTTCAAAGGGCGCCCGACTGCTTTCCTGGAAACTCAACCGATACAAGGACCCCCGGGGCAAGGCCGTCGAAGCCCATCCCGGCGGCAATCCGATACCCGGCCCATTGGATCTGGTAACCGGGAAGGCAGACATCGACGCTCGGCTCCGGGACGCGCCCTTCCGGGTGACGGACCTGACCCAGGGGGCCGAACGAGGGGCGCGGTTCGACTTCTCGGACGGATCGGTCGAAGCCAGCAAGACGATTCGCACAATCAAAGAGGGCCGGGCGTTCCTAGTGGAGGCCGACGTGAAGTTGAACGGCGCCCCCGTCCCCGCACAGGTATTTCTAGGTCCCGGCTTCGGCCAGGCGACGGATGAGGAGAAGAGCCTTCAAGGCTACATTCCGCCACAGGTCGTCGCCATCGATGACCAGGGAAACGAGATCCGCCTCGCTCCCGGAGCACTCGCAGAGTCGAGGCCGACCCGCGCCAGTGTGATTGGAATAGAGAACAAATATTTCGTCGCGGTCGTGACCCGGGAAGGAGGCGCGAGCTTTGATGCCACGCTCGGCGTCACCACACACGAAAAGGAGTCAAACGTGCATGTGCTGGTGGGCACGCCGTTTCTCCTGGCGATTGACGCAAAGGACCACGACCGCCTGCAATCCCTTGGGCTCGGGCTGGAACGCGTGGTTCCAGTCGGCAGCTGGATCGGTCCCATCGTTGTCCCCCTCACCCGGGCGCTGCGGGCGGTCAATGCGAGGGTAGGTAATTACGGCGTCGCCATCGTGCTGCTCACGATCGCGATCTCTCTGGCCCTCGCCCCACTGCGACACTATGCCATCCTCTCCTCGGCGAAGATGGCGAAGGTCGGTCCGCAGATCCGCGCGGTCCAGGAAAGATACAAACGCCTCTCCCTCACCGATCCGAAACGCCAGCAGATGCAGCAGGAGATCGCGGATGTTTACGCGAAGAACGGCATCGACATGGTCAAACAGACGGCGGCCGGGTGTCTGCCGACGCTGCTCACCATGCCGTTCCTCTTTGCCTTCTACCGAATGCTCGACATCTCGGTCGACCTCAAGGGGGCGCCGTTCCTCTGGATACCGGACCTGAGCCTCAAGGATCCTCTGTTCATCACACCGCTCCTTTCCGGTCTCTCGATGATCGCGATGCAGCGGTTGATGCCGGCCCCCGCCATGGATCCGGCGCAACAACGGATGATGCTTCTGATGCCCATCATTTTCTCGGGCATGTTCGCCTGGGCGCCCGCCGGCCTGAACCTCTATTGGTTTATCTCCAACGTCGCGGCGATGGTCCAGCAGGGCCTGGCCATGTATTTCTGGCCCGACCTGTTTCCCAAGAGCAAACCGGCCGCCTGACCGATAGGGGTCCCACAATCGTGTCTTCCGATCAGGCCCCGGTTTCGGAAGGCCCGGCCCGCCAGAAGATCGACCGATACCTCGATTGCCTGCTGCGGTGGGCCCCAAAGATCAACCTGACCGCCGCCGCGACACGTGAGTCGGCGCTTGACACTCTCGTGGCCCCGGTTCTGGGCGCGGAGAGGCTGCTCCACGGCCACGTTATCGATGTTGGTTCAGGAAACGGCTCCCCGGCGCTGATTCTGGCGGTCCTCCGCCCCGACCTCCGGTTCACCCTGCTCGAGCCCCGAGCCAAACGTTGGGCCTTCCTGCGAGAAGCGGCGCGGGAAATGGGCCTCGAGAACACCACCGCGCTCAGGGAGCGCAGCGACGCTTACCACGGGGATCTCGCCGCCACGATTACCATGCGGGCGGTCGGTCTGGAGCCGCTCCGACTCCGCCCCCTGTTGGAACCGGGCGGCTGTGTCCTCGTGTTCGGCGGCCCGGACCTCGACGGGGCGGAAGCGCTGGCGCTCCCGGGCGGAGCCCGGGTCCAGCGGCAATGTTTCACGTGAAACCACCCGAGAAACGGAGTGATATTCTGGGCTTACACATGGCCCGGGTCATCGCGATAGCAAACCAGAAGGGCGGGGTTGGAAAGACCACAACCGCCATCAACCTCGCCGCCAGCCTCGCGGTAGCAGAGAAACGGGTCCTCGCCGTGGATCTGGACCCCCAGGGGAACCTGACATCGGGCTTTGGGCTCGAGAAAGCCCCAGGACTTTACGAGTCCCTTCTTTCGGCCGCGCCCCTCCCCCCGCCCCTCGACACCCAGATCCAGTTCCTCAAGGTGGTGCCCTCCGATCCTGACCTCGCAGGGCTGGAAGTCGAATTGGCCGCGGGCGAGTCGAGAGAGTTCCGGCTTCGCGCCGCGATCGAGCCCCTGCGGCCCCGCTTCGATTTCATAATTCTCGACACCCCGCCCAGCCTGGGCCTGCTGGCGGTGAACGCTCTGACGGCGGCCGACGCGGTGCTTGTCCCGATTCAGTGCGAGTATTTCGCACTCGAAGGGCTTGGCGCCTTCCTTGGAACGCTCGAACGCATTCGCGCCGCTTTAAACCCCGAAGTGGCGCTCGAAGGGGTCCTCCTGACCATGGCTGACGAACGAACCAACCTCTCTCAACAGGTCGCCGCGGACGTACGGTCTCATTTCGGGGATCAGGTGTTTCGAACCACCATTCCCCGGAGCATCCGTCTCGCCGAGGCCCCGAGCTTTGGAAAGCCGGTCCTGCTCTACGACATCAAATCGAAGGCGTGCGAGTCGTATCTCGGTCTCGCTCGCGAGGTCCTCGATCGACGAGGGAAGGAGGCGGTGCGATGAGCGTCAAGAGAATGGCCCTCGGTCGCGGCCTGTCGGCCCTGATTCCGCAGGCGCCCACGCCTCCGCCCGCCGCGCCCCCGCGAGGCGCCGGGACGGAGTCCCTCGTCCCCATTTCTCTCATTGACCCCAATCCGGCCCAGCCCCGAACGAGCATCCGACCGGAGGCCCTCGAGCAGCTCTCGAGATCCATACAAGAAAGCGGCATTGTTCAGCCCATCCTGGTCCGCCCGGTCGCAAACGGTCGCTATCAGATCATCGCAGGAGAACGGCGGTTCCGGGCGGCGGAGCGACTGGGGCTGTCCACGATACCGGCGGTGGTGCGAACCGTCGCCGATGATCGGGTGCTCGAGTTCGCGCTCGTTGAGAACATTCAACGAGAGGAGCTCACACCGATCGAAGAGGCGCAGGCCCTGCGACGACTGCAGGACGAACTCGGTTTGACCCAGGAGGCCCTCGCGGGCAAGGTCGGAAAGGATCGCGCGACCATAGCCAACACCCTTCGCCTGCTCCGGCTTCCCGCCGAGGTCAGGGAAGAGCTGCAGCGCGGAACCCTCTCCGCGGGCCACGCCCGCGCCCTTCTCCCGATCGAGGATTCCGCGACGCTCCGAAACCTCGCCGAACTGGCGATCAAGCAGGGCCTGTCGGTGAGACAGGTTGAAGCGCGGGTGCAGGCGATCCGGAATCCGAAGGCGCACAAAGTCAAGAAGGCGGATCCGAACACGCGGGCCGCGGAAGAGAAACTCCGCGCGAAACTGGGAGCCCGGGTGGAGATCCAACGGAAGCGCGGCAAGGGAGAAATCCGCATAGCCTTCGAGAACGAAGCAGAGCTCAACCGCCTCTATCTCTGGATCGTGAGAGGCTGACCGCGATATGTCGCGCCCGTCCTTCTTTTCCGAGAACCTGAACGGCTTCATCGATCAGGGGACGGAGTTTGTCGGTGAACTTCGCTTCCGCGACACGTTCAGGATCGACGGCACGGTCCGGGGCAGAATCGTTTCCGACCACATGCTCGTGATCGGGGAGCACGGTTTCGTGGAGGCCGAGATCGACTGCGGCGTGGTCTCCATTCGCGGTCGGGTGCGCGGGCACGTTCACGCGCGCGACCGCATCGAGATCCTGTCCGGGGCCCGGGTGGAGGCGACGCTCGACGCTCCGCGTCTGGTCGTGGAAGAGGGTGCCAGCCTGGCCGGACAGACCGACGTGGGCACCAAGCAGGTTTAGTACAACAAACTATACAAGCATGACCGACGAGCGCGCGCGGATTCTGAGGCTCACCGAACGAGTCAGGAGTGCGGGTTGAGCGAGCAAGCTCGGCCCCGCCGAACTCGCCCAGGTCCTGGGCGAACTACCCCGAACCAACGACCCCCGGGTTCTCGTCGACTACCGCACCGGCGACGACGCGGGCGTCTATCGCCTCGACGACGGATCGCTTCTGGTTCAGACCGTCGACTTTTTCACGCCGGTGGTCGACGACCCGGAGGAGTACGGGGCGATTGCCGCCGCCAACGCCCTTTCCGACGTCTACGCGATGGGCGGCCGTCCCATAACCGCGCTCTCCATAGCCGCGATCCCGGACAAGGACTTTCCGCCAGAGTGGGCGGCCGCCATCTTCCGAGGAGGCGCTGCGAAACTGAAAGAGGCGGGATGTGCGCTGCTCGGCGGACACACCGTTCGGGATCCCGAGATCAAGTTTGGATACGCGATCACCGGTCTGGTTGAGGAGGACGCGCTCCTCACCAACGCGGGCGCCCGCCCCGGGGATCTGCTTGTTCTCACCAAGCCCCTCGGGACGGGGGTTATTGCCACCGCCCAGAAGAACGGCCGCGCCCGCGAAGAATCCGTTCGCGCCTCGGGGGTCAGCATGGCCCGCCTGAACAGGATCCCCGCCGAACTTGCCCGACGGTACAACGCGAGCGCCGCGACCGACATCACCGGCTTTGGACTCGTGGGTCATGCCCTGGGTCTGGCTCGCGAAAGCCGGGTCGGTCTCGAGATCGATCTCGCCGAACTACCGCTCCTTGAAGGCGCCTTGGAGCTTGCCGAGGAGAACCAGGCGGGCGGCCTCAAGTCGAACCGCAAGCAATACGCGGCGCTCGTTGAAATCGCGGGAGCACCCGATCCCGCGCGCGTCACCCTGGCCTTCGACCCCCAGACCTCCGGAGGTCTGCTTCTCTCCCTCCCCGCGGACCTAGCCCGGGGCCTCCTGCTCGAACTCCGAGACGCCCGCGCCATCGGGCGGGTCAACACCGCAAACCCGGGGAAAATCACCCTTATCGCGTGATATCCTGACGACCCAAAAGTCCCCCTGGTCCGGACCACCCCGAAGGATGCATCGAATCCGCGTCCCCAAAGCTCAACGAACCCCAGCCCTTGCGCGACGGGTCCCTAAAAAACTGCATTCCAAAGCTTGAACGACATTCAATCCGCCAGGCGTTATGCCCGGGCCATTATCGAAACCGCGACCGATTCATTGGCGGTCCGCGACGAACTTCTGGCCATAGGCGGCGCGTTCAGGGCGAACCCCGCACTTGTGGAGGCGCTTGTGAACCCGGCCGTGCCCGCCACCGCCAAGAAGGCGATTTTCGCCGGCGTCTTCTCCGGCCTTACCGCGCCGCTCCCCCGTTTGTTCGACATGCTGATCGATTCGGCGAGGGTGGATCCCGTCGACGAAATCGTCCGTCGATACCGCCACGAATGGAACGGACGCAACAACGTTCACGTGGCGAAGGTGATACCTGACC
>CAZBTT010000222.1:0-7829 GCA_964494295.1 uncultured Acidobacteriota bacterium | reverse complement strand
TGGATCATCTTGGGCGACGTGCCCGAAGCGATGATGGCGTGGAAGCCGGAGATGGCGCCGCAGGCGATGGTGATGAAGCAGAACGGGAAGATCTTGCCCGCGAACACCGGGCCCGTGCCGTCGATGAAGGCGGTGAGCGGCGGCATGTGGATCTCGGGGCGGACGATCAGGATGCCCACCGCCATGGCGAAGATGGCGCCGACCTTGACGAAGGCGGAGAGGTAATCGCGCGGCGCGAGCAGCAGCCACACCGGCAGGGCCGAGGCCGCGAAGCCGTAGACGATCACGCAGGCCGCGAGGGTGGCCGGGGCGAGAGTGAAGAAGGGCCCCCAGGTTGGAGAGTGAGCGACCCACTGCCCGGAGACGACCGAGAAGCCGGTCATCGCGAGACCGATCGCGGTGGCTTCCATGACGCGGCCGGGACGCAGGAAGCGCAGGTAGACGCCCATGAACATCGCGATCGGAACCGTCATCGCCAGGGTGTAGGTGCCCCACGGCGACTCGGCCAGTGCTTTCACCACCACCAGGGCCACGACCGAAAGCAGGATGATCATGATGATGAGCACGGCGACGAGCGCAATGAAGCCGCCGCGTTTGCCCACCTCTTCCTTCGCCATCTCGCCAAGGGTCTTGCCGCCGCGCCGCATCGAGCAGAAGAGGATCACGAAGTCCTGGACGCAGCCGGCGAGGCAACCGCCCACGATGAGCCACAGCGTCCCCGGCAGATAACCGAATTGCGCCGCGAGGGTGGGGCCGACCAGAGGCCCAGGTCCGGCGATCGCCGCGAAGTGATGCCCGAGCAGGACCCACTTGTTGGTGGGGACGTAGTCGCGGCCGTCCTCCTTCGTTTCGGCGGGCGTCGCGCGGGTGTCGTCGAGGGCCAGGATCTTCGCGGCGATGAAGGCCGAGTAGAAGCGGTACGCGAGCATGTACGAGCACGCCGCCGCGACCACGAACCAGGTTCCCGTGATGGGCTCGCCGCGCGAGAACGCGATCCCCGAGAGCGCGCCCGCGCCCATGAGTGCGACCAAGACCCAGCCGAGCGCTCGAAGTGTCGAGTTCATACGTTCTTGATGTTTCCCTCTTCTCGAAATCCCTGGGCCGCCCAAAAACGCAGGGCGCACACTATCAGCAGTTTTCCCTTACGTCATTGCGAGGAGGCCATCGAGGAGCGACCGACGAAGCAACCACCCCTACCAGGCGCCGGCCGATTTTCGCGAGGATAGAACAAGACGATCCCAGGCGCGACCGCTGGATGCGAGCGGGAACAAAGTACCTCTGTGTCCCGTAGTGCCTTGTGGTACGAGGTATCACGATGACCCTGGAAAACTGGCAGGAACAGCTGAGGCGAGGAGGGCTCGAATTCGCGGTCCTCCTCACCCTCACCGGTCCGCCGCGATATGGGTTCGAGATCATCCGGCACCTCGAGGAGTCGACGGATCTGGTGGTGAATGAAGGGACCGTCTACCCTTTGCTGGCCCGGCTCGCCCGCCAGGGACTGCTCGTCACGGAATGGGTGGCCGACGAGGGGCCTCATCCGAGAAAGTACTACCGGCTGACCCGGCTGGGTCGTGAGCGGCTGGACACGATGATGCGGCATTGGACAACCTTCGCCGGGAAACTGGATGCGCTGGCGAAACAGGCGCGAGGAGTGGCGCGATGAAACTGAGTGATGCGGGAGAACTGCGGGTTCGCGGATATCTGTTCGTGCTCCACCGATCCCTGGCCACCTTTATGTCAAAGGAGATGGCCCAGGAATCGATCCGTGAGGTGGAGTCGCACATCCTCGAGCGGGTGGCGAGGATCGAAGGCGCTATCGACGAGAAGGCGGCGCTCGAAGGCGTGCTGCAGCATCTCGGGCCGCCGATGAAGGTGGCCCAGGCCTACGCGGCGGAGATCACGTTCGAGGAGGCGGTGGCCACGGGCCGGCCGGTGCCGGTATTCCGCGCGCTCTGGCTGGTGGCAACCTCGCTGCAGGGTTTCGTGGCGGCTCTCGTGCTGCTCGTCGGTTACGCCCTCGGCCTTGGTTTCATCATCGTGGCCGCGCTCAAACCCATCTTCCCGCAGAATGTGGGCCTGATCCTGCGTGACGGCGTGCCCATGGCCTTCGGGGCGGTTTCCACGATCGGCCCGGGGATGGAAGTGGTGGGTGGGTACGGCCTTGTCCCCCTCTCGCTGTTCGCCGGCGTCCTCACTCTTCTCATCACACACCGACTGGCTCGCGCTTTCGTGGCCTGGTGGCGGGACCGGCTCAAGGGACCCACGGATGATTAGGGCTCGCGGGGCAGCCCGAGATCAACCCGTGAGGTAAATTCACCGCATGAGTGTCACCGCCTTCCGCCTCGTCTCTCCGTTCGCTCTCCTCATGGTCGCCGCCTGCACGAGCGCGCCCCCGCCGGCCCCCGCTCCAAAAACCCTGGCCGACTTTCCAAACGTCAGCACCGACGCGATCCTCACCGACACCCGGCAGCTCGCCTCCGACGAGTTCGAGGGGAGGGCGCCCGGGTCGAAGGGTGAGACCCTCACCGTGCAGTACCTCGAGAGCGAGTTCAAGAAGGCGGGGCTGCAGCCCGGGAATCCCGACGGAAGCTGGGTGCAGAAGGTGCCGCTGGTGGCGATCACCGGCTCGCCGTCGCCGCTCGTGATTCAGAAGGGTAGCGCGAAGAAGTCCTTCAAGGTCAGCGACGACTTCGTCGCGTTCAGCAAACACGTCGTGGATGAAGTGGCGCTCGAGAATTCCGAACTCGTCTTTGTGGGCTACGGCGTTCAGGCGCCCGAGTACAACTGGGACGATTTCAAGGGTGTGGACGTCAAGGGCAAGACTCTCGTCGTTCTCGTCAACGACCCACCCGTCCCGGCCGCGGCGGACCCGAAGGAACTTGACCAGAAGATGTTCGGCGGCAGGGCCATGACGTACTACGGCCGCTGGACCTACAAGTACGAGAAGGCCGCGGAACTCGGCGCCGCCGGTGTGCTGATCGTCCACGAGACCTACCCCGCGGGCTACCCCTGGCCCGTGGTTCAGGGCATGGCCGCAGAACGCTTCAATCTGGCCGCACCCGACAAGAACCTCGGCCGGGCGAAGGTCGAGGGCTGGCTGACCCAGGCCGCGGCCACCGCTCTCCTCAAGATGGCGGGACAGGACTACGAGAAGCTCAAGGCCGCGGCGGGCAAACCCGGTTTCAAGGCTGTGCCCCTCGGCGTCAACGCCTCCCTCAATTTGAAGCAGGCGATGCGGACGGTCGATTCGCAGAACGTCATCGGAAAACTCCCCGGCGCGGATCCCGTGCTCAAGGACGAGTACGTCATCTACACCGCCCATTGGGATCACTTCGGCCAGTGCGCTCCGGTCGACGGCGACAACATCTGCAATGGCGCGCTCGACAACGCAAGCGGGACCGCCTTGATGCTCGAACTCGCGCGCAAGATGGGGACGATCACGCCGGCTCCAAAGCGCACCGTCTTGTTCCTCGCCGTCACCGCGGAAGAGCAGGGGCTTCTCGGTTCGGAGTACTACGGCTCGTTCCCGCTCTACCCGCTCGAAAAGACGCTGGGCGTCCTCAACATCGACGGCATCAACCAGTGGGGCCGAACGTCCGACCTCGTGGTGGTGGGCCTCGGCGCTTCCGATCTCGACGACTACGCGGTCGCGGCCGCGAAGGAGCAGAACCGCACCTTGAAGCCCGACGCGGAGCCGGAGAAGGGTTTCTACTACCGCTCCGACCACTTCAACTTCGCCAAGAAGGGCGTGCCCGCCTTCTACGCGGACTCGGGTGTCGACTACATCGGCAAACCCGCGGACTACTCTCAGAAGAAGCGCGACGAGTACACCAACGTCGACTATCACAAGCCGTCCGACCAGATCAAGACCGACTGGGATCTGAGCGGCGCCGCCGAGGATGGGAAGCTCCTCCTCGCGATGGGTTACCGTCTGGCCCAGGCCGAGAAGTTCCCCGAATGGAAGGCCGGGAACGAGTTCCGTTCCATCCGCGAGGCGGCCCTCGCGCGAAAGAAATAGTCGCGCGAAAGCGCGGAGCGCGGGCCCGCGTTCCGGCCCGCTTATGGAGCAAATGCATCAGGGAAGGCCCTGAAACCCGCGTGTTATTCTGCGCGCGGTTTCGATAAGGCGGAGATGTTCTAGTTGCCCGGCTATATACCCGTAGTTATCTTTCTTGCCCTCATCCTCGCCTTCGCGGTCGGCGCTCTCGTCGCCGCCTGGTTGATCCGCCCGTCGCGCGGCACCGCCGCCAAGGCTGAGAACTACGAGTGCGGCGCGCAACCCATCGGCGTGGCCTGGGTTCAGTTCCCGGTGGGCTTCTACATCGTGGCCCTCCTGTTCCTGGTGTTCGACACTCTCGCGGTGTTCATGTTTCCCTGGGCTCTCACCATCCGCGAACTCGGGATGAACGGTCTCCTCGCCATGTTCGGCTTCATCGCCATCCTGGGCCTCGGCTGGTTGTACGCGTACCGGGAAGGACTGCTCGAGTGGAAATAAAGCCGCCCAAATGCACCATCCCACCCGCGAACTGGGAGGAGATGAAGGACCTCCAGGAGTGGAAACAACTCCACAAGGTCCGCCCGGACGGCGACAAGTACTCCCCGCTCTTCGAGCAGGTGACCGAGGGAATCCACTCGTTTCCCGGCGGTTTCGTGGTCACCACCGTGGCCGACAGCTTCCTCAACTGGGCCCGGAAATCCGCGGTGTGGCCGGTGAGCTTCGGACTCGCCTGCTGCGCCATAGAGATGATGGCGACATTCGCGTCGCGTTTCGACGTCGAGCGACTCGGCATGGTGCCGTGGGCCTCGCCCCGGCACTCCGACCTCATGATCGTGTCGGGCACCGTGACCATCAAGATGGCGCCGATGCTCGAGCGCATCTACAACCAGATGCCCGATCCGAAATGGGCGCTCTCCATGGGCTCGTGCGCCAACTCCGGCGGGCCGTTCCGCCACGGCTATCACGTGGTGAAGGGCGTCGACCGCATCATTCCCGTCGATGTCTACGTGCCCGGTTGCCCGCCTCCACCCGAATCTCTCCTGAACGGTCTGCTCCTGCTCCAGGACAAGATCGCCCACTTCCACCAGACCGGCCGCAAGGCCGATCCCTCGCCGAAGGTCGATTGAAAAAATGACCGCGGAGATGAACATCGCGCGCGCCCGCATGCTGCTCGAAGACATCGCGGGTGTGACCCTTTCCGGAGAGGGCCCGATTCTCACCGTCGAGACCACCGTCGATCAGTTCGCCATGGTCGGCAGGGTCCTGAAAGAAAAACTCGGCTGCCTCTTCTTCGCATTCCTGACCGCGATCGACCACAAGGAAGCCGGGCTCGAAGTGGTGGCGCGTCTCGACAATCTCGACTCGAAGGTCTGCGTGATGTTGCGGACGAAGCTCGGGGCGGGGAATACCCACTGCCCCTCGCTCTACTCGGTCTATCGCGGCGCCAACTGGATGGAGCGCGAGGCCTTCGACCTGTTCGGCATCATCTTCGACGGCCATCCCGACCTTCGCCGCATGCTTCTGCCCGAAGACTGGGTTGGCCATCCGCTTCTCAAGTCGTACGCCGTCGACACGCCGTATCCGCCGTACCGCTGATAACCCAAACCCTCATGGCTGAAGTTCGCGCGATCGACTACACGGGCTCCGAGCGGCTCACCATGAACATGGGCCCGCAGCACCCTTCGGCCCACGGCGTGTTCCGCGCGATCCTCACCCTCGAGGGCGAGAAGATCGTGGGCGTCGACGCGGTGATCGGCTATCTGCACCGCTGCCACGAGAAGCTGGCCGAGAACCTCGCCTACGTGCAGTACCCCTCGATCGCGTCGAAGACCGACTACGTGGCCGCGATGTCGAGCGAACTCGCGTACGTGATGGCGGCCGAGAAAATCGCGCAGTTCGAGGTCCCCAAGCGCGCCCAGTATCTGCGCGTGGCGGTGAACGAGTTGCAGCGCATCGCCTCGCACTGCCTGTGGCTTGGCACCTGGTGCCTCGACATGGGCGGGGCGCTCGGCGGCGGCACCTCCATCTTTCTCTACTGCATCCGCGAGCGCGAGCTGGTCCTCGACCTCTTCGAGTCTCTGGTCGGGGCGCGCCTGCTCTACGGTTTCCACCAGGTGGGCGGCGTGCGTTACGACATGCCCGCGGGCTGGGCCGAGCAGTGCCGGACCACGATGAACACCATCGAGCAGCGTCTGAACGAATACGAGTCGATGCTGCGCGACAACGCTTTCTTCGAGGCCCGCACACGGGGCGTGGGTGTTATCTCGAACGCGCTGGCCCAGGACGTGGGCGTCAGCGGGCCGCTGATGCGCGCCTCGGGTGTGAACTTCGACCTGCGCCGCGACCAGCCGTACTCCTCGTACGAAGACTTCCAGTTCAAGGTGCCGGTCGAGACCGAAGGCGACTGCCACGCGCGCTACCGCGTGCGGATGGTCGAGTTCCGCGAGTCGATCCGCATCGTTCGTCAGGTTCTCGACTCTCTCCCCGAGGGTCCAATCTCCTCGCGGCCCGGCGTCAAGTCGCTTGGCCAGGTGCGCGTGCCGAAGGGCGAGGCCTACGCGCGGGTCGAAGGCCCGCGCGGGGAAGTGGGTTGTTACCTCGTGGCCGACGGCTCTCAAAAGCCCTACCGGATGAAGTGGCGTGGGGCATCGTTCTCGAACCTCGCCGTCCTTCCCTACATCCTTCCCGGAGTCACGGTCGCCGACGTGGTGGCGATCATGGGCTCGGTTGATCCCGTTTTCGGTGAGGTCGATCGATGATCGCCTCGCTGCCTCCGCTCGTGCTGAGTCTCATCATGAGTTCGGTGATCCTCGGGTTCCTGGTCGGCCTCGTGGCCTACGTGACCCTTCTCGAACGCAAGTTCGCGGCGCGCATGCAGTCGCGCGTCGGGCCGTATCGGGTCGGCCCCCACGGTTTGTTCCAGCCCATCGCCGACGGCCTCAAGCTGTTCCTCAAGGAAGACCTCATTCCCGCGGCCGCGGATCGAACCGTCTTCAACCTCGCTCCCGTCGTGTTCGTGGTGCCCTGTCTGCTGATCTTCGCCACGATTCCCTTCGCCCCCAACATCGGTGTGGCCGACCTCAACATCGGCGTGTTGTTCTTCCTCGCGGTCTCGTCCATGGAGATCGTGGGTCTGTTCATGGCCGGATGGGGCTCGAACAACAAGTACGCGCTGCTCTCGGTCATGCGCGCGGTCAACCAGATCATTTCCTACGACCTGCCCCTGCGCTTCGCGGCCCTCGTTCCCGTGATGCTCGCGGGCTCGCTGAAGATGTCCGACATCGCGGCGGCCCAGGAGGGCGGCATCTGGTTCATCTTCTATCCCGTCCTCGGCCAGCCCGGCTTCCTGGCTTTCATGATCGCGGGCGTGGCGGCCGAGAACCGGACGCCCTTCGACATCCTCGAAGCAGAGTCGGAACTCGTGGCCGGCTTCCGCGTCGAGTACTCGGGCATGAAGTTCGGCCTCATCCAGCTCGGCGAATACGCGCACGTGATCGGCACATCGTTCCTCGGCGCCCTGCTCTTTCTCGGCGCGTGGGCGGGTCCTGGTCCCGCGTGGCTCGGCCCGCTGTGGTTCCTGATCAAGGCGATGCTGGTGTTCCTGCTCTTCACCTGGATGCGGTGGAGCTTTGTCCGCATCAAGGTCGACCAGATCCTCGCCGTGTCGTGGAAGCTGCTGCTCCCCCTCACCCTGACCTTGCTCCTCGTGACCGCTCTCGTGATTGTGCTGAGAGGGGCCAATGGCTAACCCGGTTTCCCGCGGTTTCTTCCGTGAAGCGGCGGCCCTCGCCGGGGCGGTGATCCGCGCCATGCGCATCACCGGGCTCAATCT
>CAZBTT010000221.1:0-7849 GCA_964494295.1 uncultured Acidobacteriota bacterium | reverse complement strand
CCCGATCTGGAGGCGGGAAAGATCATCTCGGCCAGCGACACCGAGGAGTGCGGGAGGAAAGCGACCGCGAGCCTGCCCTTGGCGAGGGGATCGTCCGAGATGCGCTTTGCCACGGCGTGGATCAACTGGATGCAGAGTTTGGCCGTGGCGTAGCCGGGCGCCGCTTTGCCCGCGAAGATCACGGTGCGCGGAACGAAATCGGTCGGGTTCGATCGGAGTCGGTCGTGAAGCGCTATCGCGTGCAGCGTGTTCAGAAGCTGGCGTTTGTACTCGTGGAACCGCTTGACCTGGCAGTCGAACATCGTGTCCGGGTCGAGTTCGATGCCGTGGAGTTTCTTGACCCGATCCGCGAGAACCAGCTTGTTCACGTGCTTCATGGCCGCCCACTCGGCGCGGAACGTCCGGTCGTCGGCGAGCGGCGTGAGCTTGCGAAGCTCACTCAGATCGCGGATCCACCCCGATCCAATCGCGTCGTTGATGAGGACGGCGAGGCCGGGATTGCTTTCGAGCAGCCAGCGCCTGGGCGTGATGCCGTTCGTCTTGTTGGAGATGCGTCCGGGAAGCACGCGGTCGAGGTCGGCGAACGTCTTCTGGCGGAGGATCTCGGTGTGGAGCGCGGCCACGCCGTTCACGGCATGGCTGCCCACGAAGCCGAGATGCGCCATGCGGATGTGCCCGGTTTCGTCGAGGATCGCGGTGCGGCGGGTGAGATCGTGATCGCCCAGGGCCGAGGTCTGGGCCCGGAAACGCCGGTCGATCTCTTCCACGATGTCGAAATGCCGCGGCAGCAGTCGGCGGAACATGTCGACCGACCATCGCTCGAGCGCCTCGGGGAGGACGGTGTGGTTCGTATAACCGAAGATGCGCTGGGTCAGGTCCCACGCTTCGTCCCACGGCCGCTCGTGTTCGTCGATGAGGATCCGCATCAGCTCGGGGATGCCGAGGACGGGATGCGTGTCGTTCAACTGGATCGCGACCTTGTCTGGAAGTTTCGCCAGGTCGCGCGCGCCCGCCTTGAAGAAACGGCGCAAGACATCCTGGAGTGTCGCGGAGACGAAGAAATACTGCTGCTTCAGGCGAAGTTCGCGGCCCGCGGCCTGATTGTCGGGAGGATAGAGAACCTTCGAGATGTTCTCGCTTTCCGTTTTGTTCTGAACCGCGCTCACGTAGTCGCCCTGGTTGAAGACGCGCAGGTCGAATTCGCGGCTCGACTTGGCGGACCACAATCGGAGGGTGTTGACGGTGTCGTTGCAGAAACCCGCGACCGGTGTGTCGTAGGCCATGGCCCACACTTCCTGCGTATCCACCCAGCGTGCGCGGACGATGCCGTCTGGACCGGCCACGTGTTCGCTGCGTCCGTAGAAACGGACCGGGAAGATGGCGTCGGTGCGGGGGATCTCCCACGGGTTCCCGTAGCGCAGCCAGTTGTCGGGGAACTCGACCTGGGCTCCGTCGATGATCCTCTGCTGGAAGATCCCGTAGTCGTAGCGGATCCCGTAGCCATAGAACGGCAGGGCCAGGGTGGCCGCCGAATCAAGGATGCAGGCAGCGAGGCGGCCGAGGCCTCCGTTGCCGAGCCCCGCGTCCCATTCCTTCTCCTGAAGCGCCTCGAGGTCGTACCCGAGCTGCCGCATCGCCTGGACGTGGGCGTGGCGCGCGCCGAGATTGATGATGTTGTTCGAGAGAGCGCGTCCCATCAGGAACTCGAGCGAGAGGTAATAGACGCGCTTGGCGTCGGCCTGGTAGTAGGCGCTCTGGGTCTCGAACCAGCGCTCCATGAGCCGGTCGCGCACCGAGTAGGCGATCGCCATGTAGGCGTCGTAGTCGGTCGCGGTGTACACGTCCTTGGCGACGGTGTACATCATCCTCTGCGCGAAAGCGGCGACGATGCCGGGCTCGTCGAGACGGCCGCGTGGAGGTTCGGGGATACGTCGGCGGTTTCCCACGGCCTGAATGCTACGCCCTTGGCCGTGAGTTTTTGCGAGCGCGTCAAAGGCCGTGCCCATCCGTTTGGGACCAGCCGACAGCCTCGGCTTATCATGCCGGGCAACTCACGATGGCGCGCTGTACCGCCGAGCGCGTCTCATGATCTCCAGTCGTTGTTTTAGAAGTAGAGGTCTTCCATGCGAAGAAGGTTCATCACAGCTCTGTTCGCCGGCCTGGCCGTGGTCGGCATAACCTCCCCGCTCCGCGCGGAGAACGCGGGCATGCGCGTCATTGTCAACGCCGCCAATCCGCTTCCCTCGATGCTTCGGGACGAGGTGGCGAAGCTCTTCACGGGCAAGAACAATAAGTGGCCGGACGGGTCGGCGGTGCTACCCGTGGACCTTGCCGGAAAGACGCCCACGAGGCGACTCTTCAGCGTTGAGATCCTCAAGAGAGAGCTCGAAGCGGTCGAGAGCCTTTGGCAGCAGCTCATCTTCAGCGGTAAGGCGGTTCCGCCTCCGATCAAGGCGACCGAGGCCGAGGTAGTGGCCTACGTGAAGGAGAACCCGGGAGCCATCGGCTACATCTCCTACGCGACCGACCTCGTCACCGGGGTCAAGGAATTCGGGGTCAAGCTCAACTAGGTGCGCCGAGTCCTCGCTGCTTTCGTCCTGATCACCGTCGCCGGCTGCGCCACCACCTATGAGACGCGGGGCCTGGTGCTGCGCGTCGAACCCGCTTCTTCCACCCTGACCGTCTCCCATGAGCCGATCCTCGGGTACATGGAGGCGATGATCATGCCCTTCACGGTGAGGAACGCGAGGGAGATCCGCGATGTGCGGCCAGGCGATGTGATTCAGTTTCGTCTTCGGCCCCGCGGGGGCGGGACGCAGATCGACCGGATCAAACCGCTGTCCGCCGCCGGCGCCGATGCCGGGCTCACTATGACGCCCTTCGCCTCCACCCTGATCAAACCGGGCGAGCAGGTGCCCGACTTCACCCTGACCGATCAGAACGACACCCCTGTATCGCTGGCCTCGCTTCGCGGACAGGTGGTCGCGATCACGTTCATCTACAGCCGCTGCCCGCTGCCCGACTACTGTCCCCGCATGGTCAACAACCTCGCCGAGGTCCGCAAGCGGTACCAGGACAGGATGGGGCGGGACCTGACGCTCTTGACCGTCACCTTCGATCCCAAGTACGACACGCCCGAGGTCCTGAAGAACTTCGCGAGGCGTTATGGGGGAAACGTGCCGGCCTGGCATTTCCTCACCGGTTCGCCGGCGGAAGTCGCGGCGGTTTGCGCCTCATTTGGGATCGAGTACTGGCCCGATCAGGGCCTGATCACCCACACTCTGCAGACCGCGGTCATCGACCGCGATGGAAAGTTACGCGCGAGTGTCGAAGGGAGGGGTTTTTCAGGCCGGCAGATCGCCGACCTGGTGGGAACGATCCTCGAGCAATAGCAGCGAATCGCTGCGACTAGTGCTTGGGAGCGCCTTCGCTCCCCGCGGCCGCGCGCATCGCGCCCTTCATCTGCGGGAGATCCGCGTCGGCCTTGTCCCAGGTCTTGCGGCCCTGACCCATGGCCGCGTCGGAATCGGCGATCCGCCCCAGACCACGAAGCGCTGCCGCGAGGCCGAAGTAGGCGCGACCGCCGCCGGGCTCGCGCTCGAGGGCGGTGCGGTAGGCCTTCTCGGCGGAACCGTAGTCGCGCATCATGAGCGCGGCATGGCCCCAGGCCTCGACCACGGGCCGTGGATAGGAAGGCGGCTCGGTGTAGAGAAGGCCAGCCTCGAGGTCCGCGGCCTTGGCGAAGAGGTAGCGAGACTTCTTGCGGTCCCCCTTGTGCGCGGCGATCGTGGCTTCGAGTTCGATCTGCGCGATTCCGAGGGGACGCCGTGAAGCGTCGAGCTTCGGCAGGATCTCGGTCATCTCCTTGAGCGCAGCCTGGGATTCAGGCCGTTTGCCGGTGGCGGCGTAGGCGAGACCCTGCGCCCACAGGCGCCAGGCATTCTGCTCCGGCCGGTCGTACACCGGGATGGTCTTGCCATCGAGGATCTCATTCCAGCGCTCGAAGCGGACGAGTGTCTTGACGAGGGCGTAGTAGCCCTGACGCCAGGCCACGCGCTGGCTGTTGCCGCGACGTTCGCGCGGCGTCTCCTTGAAGTCGTTCATCAGGTGCGCGATCTGCTTCATCGACTCTTCGTATCGGCCGTCGAGGTTCAGAGCGTGGATGAGGAAGTGGACGTTGTGCCCGTGGTGGCCGTTTGGATAGAGCGTGTCGGCCTTCAGGTACGAGCGCTCATTGTCCGCGGCGGCCGAGAAGGCGGCGATCGCATCGTCGATCCGGTCGCTCTGCGCGTAGATGTGGCCCGGCATGTGAAGGGCATGCGGAATGTTGGGGACGAGTTCGGGGTAGCGCTTGCTCGCGTGCCACGCGCGCTCCGGCGTGGTGCTGCCCTCCCAACCGTGAATCAGGTAGTGGTGCGCGCCGAAGTGGTTGTCGTCTTTCGCCGCGATCTCTTCGAGGAGCTTGAGGCCCTCCATCGTGTTCTTGCGGGGCGTTTTAGTGGCGGACTCGAAACCGTCGAGAAGGGCGAGGCCGAGGATCGACTTGGCTTCGAGATCGTCAGGGTAGGCGGCGACCAGCGCGCGCAGGCCGGCGATGTGATCGGCGTCCTTGTTCTTCGAGGAGGGGTTGCGGCGCGCGGCTTCGGCTTCGATGTAGAGACGTTCGCGCGGCGTCACCTTGTCCCGCAACGACATCGCCTTCGCGATGGCTTCGCGGGCGCGAATCGCGGGTGAGAGAGCGGCGCCGCCGACGCTGCGCGCGATCTCGGTGGGAGGCGTGCCGTCGTTGCTGCCGGGAGTCCGGCCACCGTCAAGAGGATCGCGCAGGAGCTGGAACGCCGGCCGGTAGTCACCGCCCGCGCTTACCGAGATTCCCCAGTACGCCATCGCCATGTCGGGGTCCAGGGTCGCGGCCTGGAGGAACGAGCGCTCGGATTCGAGGAACCAGAACGAGTGCACCTGCGAGATGCCCTGGTTGAAGAACTTCCGCGCGTCGTCGGAGTTCGTGGTCACTTCCATCCGCGTGTCGCCCATGCCTTCCATCAGCCGGGCGGGAAGGAGAGGCTGGGCGCCGGGGGGCACCGTGCACTGGTCGGCTTCCGGCCTTTGCTGGGCGGAAACCGGGCTGGTACAGATGAGAAGAGTCAGAACACCACAGGCGGCGGCGAGGGTCGTTTTGTGCATTCCCAAGTCTAGGAGTCCCCGCGGTAGATGTCCAAGACTCCTGGCCCCCGAGGGGCGGCTTCGCGCTCCACCAGACGGCGCTCCGTCCGGGTGTCGAAGGGACTAGCCCCGCGCGAGTCGCGCGTATCTAGCCTCTACTGTCGGGGGTGGTGGTGACGGTTCCGGAGATATTCGTCGTGTTCCGCCGCACCACGTTGGTGCCGCTCGAGATGAACGTGCTCCCGGCATCGGCGAGGAAGCCCGTGGTGTTCCCGAAGACGTGGGATCGGCTCACCCGGGCCGTACCCCCGGAGATCGTCCATATGGCGATCCCGTTCCCCCAGAACTCGGAGGCGCGGACATTCACCGATCCGGAAGAGACCACGATCGCCGTGG
Source organism: uncultured Acidobacteriota bacterium (assembly GCA_964494295.1). Taxonomy (GTDB): domain Bacteria; phylum Acidobacteriota; class Vicinamibacteria; order Fen-336; family JAGNNV01; genus JAGNNV01. The sequence goes on along the minus strand of CAZBTT010000221.1, from coordinate 2,290 downwards.
AGGTGTTGCGGGTGAACAGACGCTGCCGGATTGTCGAGACCGCCCCGTAGATATGAAGGCCGACGCTGTTTCCCTCCAACGGGCTGTCGGTGATCGACCGGCGGTTCTGGCCCGACCCCTGGTCGTGGGTCAACCCGGTCTTATTCCCCAGGCCGACACCTTCACCGTTCCCCGATCCGGTGGAGATGAGGTTTCAGGTCTTGCCGCCCGCGCTGTGCGCGACGGACGAGGCCACGCCGGTCCCCACAAATTCACCGAGACTGTGGCGGTGCCGCCCTCGTTCCCGGCGCTGACCAGCCCGCTCCCGGCCGCAACGGTGGTGAGTGCGGGTCGACACTCCACGTTCGGGCAGTGATCCACCTTCAGGTCGAGGTTCGTGGCGTCAAGATAGCTGATGAGCGAGGGAGTGAGCGTCGAGACTGCACTCATGGGCGCCCGGCGTCGAAGTGCTGAGACCCTTCGCCCGAGAGTGTGGGCCGCCTTCGCCATGAGTGGCGCCCCGGGTCTTCGGTTCTCGCCGCCACCACGCTCGATCGCAGTTGCTAGCGCGCTTGTGAGCCTTGCGCTCGCGCCGGGGGCGGCAGGGGCGGTCTTTCGACTGCGATCCCGAAGACGAAGGCCGACCCTGCCCTGAGACGGTCCCCTCGTCGCGGACCCCGGGGCCGCGACGAAGGTCTGTTCCTGCTGGTTTTTACTGCTCGGGAACCGTGGTGATTCCGCCCGCGACGTTGGTGGTGTTCCCCCGGATGACGTTGTTTCCGAAGGAGACGGTCAGGCCGCCATTCCCGACGAGACCGAAGTTGTTTCCGAAGACATGGGAACGGCTGAGGCTCAAGGAGCCGCCGGGCCAGCTGACCAGGGCCGCACTGCCGCTGCCCCAGAACTCGGAATTGCGGACATCCGCCGAACCGGGTCCGACGACGACGCCGCTTGCGTTCCCGACGAACGCGGACTCGCTCACCGTTGTCGTCGCCGCCCATATGTCCAACGCGACGCCGCTGTTCCTCTCGAAACGCGTGCCGGTGACCGAGATCTGGCTGGCCGCGCCGGCGTTCTCGTCGGAGATGCCCAGGGTATTCGCGGCGATGGTGGAGTCCGCCACGGTGATTCGCGACCCGGACGAGTTCAACAAGTTGAGGCCGATAGCCCATCGGTCGAAGGAAACCTCCTCGATCGAAACCGAGTCGGCGGCGATCAGGGTTGCCGCACTCCCGGTCCCGTCGCCCTTCAGGGTCAGACCGCGCAGCGACACCCGGCCTCCCGGCGCGTTGATCGTGATGGGCTGACGGATGAACGCCACCGTGCCGGAACCCGCGGAGATCTTGACGCCCTTGCCGATGAGGATCGGCGCCGTGTCGTATTCGCCCGAACTCAGGAAGATGACTTCACCGTCGATCGAGACCTGGCCCATTGCCGCGGCGAGATTGCGGCAGGGTGTGGTCTGGATCACGCAGTCAGAGGCATCGCTGCCCGACGCCGACACGAAGACGCGCGACGGGGGCGTGCCATCGTCGTTGGTGATCGTGCCTACGGCCACGCCGTCCAGGATCTCTGCCTCGAATGCGACGATCAGGGTTACCTGGAACGTCTCATCGGATTCGAGCACCGTGTCGCCAAGGATCGGCACCGAGAACTGCTGGCTGACCACACCGGGGGCGAAGGTGAGGCCAATCGGTGGCCCCGAGGTGTAGTCGACGCCGCCAACGGCGCTTAGGTTGCTGAGCGCCGCAGTTGCGGACACGGTCTGGCCGCTCGGCCCGGAAAGAGTCGCGGTGAAAACCATGTTCGTGGTCCCGGCGTTGCCCTCCATGATCGCCGCGTCCCCGATCGAGATCGTGGGCGGAGTGAAGAATGTCGCCACGCTGGTGTATCCGGTTCCCGCGGCGTTGGTGGCGTAGGCCTTGAAGGAGTAGCCCGCGGCCGGGGAAAGACCGGTCGCCCCAACCGTGAAGACACCGGTGGTTCCCGATGTCGCGAGCTTGGTGACGCCGGTGCCGCCGATCAGGGGATCCGCGTTGGTCGTACTCACCGAGTAAACCACGCCGCGTTCCGTGATGGTGGAACCGCCGTCCGAGGTGACGTCGCCGCCGAGAGTCGCGGTGGTAGCGCTGACCGCCGAACTCGTCGGGGTGGTCACCGTGGGCGGGAGTATCGCGGTCACGGAGAAGTCGTCGATCGCCAAACCGGCGAACTGGAAGGTGTCATCGCCGTCCACATGGAACCGCACCCGGATCGTCTTGCCCGCGAAGTCGGAAATGTCCGCGCGCATGAGGCCCCAGCCCGCGCTCGC
>CAZBTT010000220.1:0-7870 GCA_964494295.1 uncultured Acidobacteriota bacterium | reverse complement strand
TCTACGCGTACGCCAGCACGGACCACGGGACGTTGTTCAATCATCCTCATGAAGGCAATCCCGGCGTTCGTCAAGAACGGGAAATCCTTCACCTCAAACCGGGCGTCGTCGTGGTCTTCGATCGCATTGACTACACCGCCGGCGCTTCCATAAAGACGTTCCAGCTGCCGACCCCTGGCCAGCCGGTCGTCGCCGGCCGGACCGCCACCTATGACAACGGCAGCAGCACACTGACCGTACATGCGATGCAACCTGCCCTGAGCGCCCTGTCGGTGACCAGCATGCCGTCGGTCAGCTCGGACTTCGTGGGCGGCTATCGCATCGATTCGCGGATCGCCACCAGCGGGCTCACGCACTTCCTCAATGTGCTCTCCGTGGACGGAGCCGTGGTCACCGCGACCCAGGGGGAAAACGCCGGGTCTTTGACCCTCGTCCTCGACGACGGGAGAACCGTGGCGATCGCGTTCAATCTCCACGGCCAGGGCGGAACGATCGAGATTCGGAACGCCCTCAATGAGGTCCTGGTCTCCGAGGCCCTTCCGAGCACGGTGGCGATTCCGCCAGTGGTGATCGAGCCGAACTAACCGTTTCCGGCACGGCTGTACTTGAAGGGGTCGCGACCGTGCGACCCCTTTGAGCCCTCCAGACTACGACCGCCCGGATACTCCCGCGCAGTTCCCACAACCGCGGCTACCCGACGAGGATCCCGCGAACGCGGTCGCCTCCGAGCGGAAATTTGTCGGGCGGCGATGCGCTCATGAGGGAGCGTGGCCGCGGATCAGACGAGTGAGCGCCTGACCCGCCCGTCCCAGCGGCCGATTGCGGTGGTGAATCAGCCAGGGCGTGAACCGATACCTCGAACCTCCCTGGTACTTCACCTCCACCAGACTCCGGCTCTTCATCTCGTCGCGAACAAGATACGAAGGCATCCAGCCGTAACCGAGGCCCATCACCAGCGCCTGTTTCTTCGCGTGGAAGCCCTCGAGGAAGAAGACTCGCTCGCTGCCGAACATGTGGACATCGTTGCCGCTTTCGCTCGAGTCCTGCACCGTGACTTCCGTATGCTGCTGCAGTTCAGCCAGGGTTGCGTTCTTCCTGCGGGCCAGCGGGTGAGAGGAGGCGACGCACAGAACGGACTCGATCTCCGCGAGCGGCTCTTTCACGAGCGCAGCCGAGTCCTTGTAGTCCTTCACGATCATCAGATCGGCTTCATCTTTTTCGAACCGGTGCTGCACGCCGCGCAGGAACTCGACCTTCACCTGCACGCGCGTGGGCGCGCCCTGCTCGGCCAGGTCCTTGAGCGCGCTGAGGACGGCGTCGAGGGGCACAATGCCGTCCACGATGAGTTGCAGACGCGCCTCCCACCCGAGGGTGAACTGCCTGGCCAGAGTCTCGATCTCCTTCGCCCGGCTCAGGAGATTCCTCCCTTCGGAGAGGATGATTTCGCCCATCGGCGTCAGCTTCACGCGATAACCGTCGCGGTTCAGCAGAGGCGCGCCGAGCTGCTGCTCGAGTTTGGCCACCTGATAGCTGACCGCGGAGGGCACCTTGTGCAGGCGCTGCGCCGCCCGGCCGATGCCTCCTTCGGCCACCACCGCGTCGAAAGTGGCGAGGGCTTCGAGATCGAGAGTCATGCTGCCAGGATGTTTGCATATTTAGATCAAGATGATCAAAAACATTCGCTTTTTTTGGAATGTTGAAACGTCTAACGTCGATCGGAGATATGGAGACAAATCCGATCGGTCTGCGTGGCATCGAGTTCACGGAGTTCTGCGCCGCCCCATCCATCGACATGGAGCGGCTGTTCTGGGACTTCGGCTTTTCGAAGACTCGGCGTCATCCCAGCCGCGACATCACGTGCTTCGAGCAGAACGACATCCACTTCCTCTTGAACGCGGAGAAGCTGGGCTTCGCGGCGGGATTTGCGAAGAAGCATGGCCCCGCGATCTGCTCGATGGGCTGGCGCGTGGACGATCCCGCGCAGGCCCTTGCGGAAGCCACGAAGCGCGGCGCCCGGGAGGCTGTGGGCGCGCACCTCGATCACCCCTACCCCGCGATCTACGGTATTGGCGACAGCCTGATCTACTTCATCGGAGTTTCGTCGGGACCCTCCATCTATGAGCGCGACTTCGTCGCCCTGGACACGCCTCGCGTCCAGCCCGACAAGGGCTTCCTGCGCGTGGATCACCTCACCAACAACGTGCCCGCGGGTGAGCGTGAGAAGTGGACGGCCTTCTACAAGGATGTCTTCGGCTTCACCGAGGTGCGGTACTTCGATATCAAAGGCGCTCGGACCGGCCTCACCAGCCTCGCCCTGCGTTCTCCGGACGGGAGCTTCTGCATCCCCATCAATCAGCCCAAGGACGACCGGGACCAGATCGCCGAGTACCTGCGCGAGTACAACGGCCCCGGAGTGCAGCATCTCGCCTTCCTGACCGAGGACATCCTTGCCTCGCTCGATCGGTTGAAGGGCTGCTCGATCGAGACCCTCAACATCGATGCCGACTACTACCGCGACGTCTTCGACCGCGTGCCGAACGTACGGGAAGACCGCGCGCGGATCGAGAAACACCAGGTTCTCGTCGACGGCGATGAGAAGGGCTACCTGCTCCAGATCTTCACGAAGAACATCATCGGCCCGATCTTCATCGAGATCATCCAGCGCGAGGCGCACCAGGGCTTCGGCGAAGGCAACTTCGGCGCCTTGTTCCGGTCGATCGAGAAGGACCAGGAACTGCGAGGAGTGATCTGACATGGGCGCCGATCAACTGCTCCAGGGCGTGCACCATGTCGCGTATCGCTGCCGTGACGCGAAGGAGACCGTCGAGTTCTACGGGAAGGCACTCGGCATGGACTTCCTCCTCGCGATCTCGGAGGACCGGGTTCCCTCGACGAAGGAACCGGATCCGTACATGCACGTCTTCCTGGACGCCGGGAACGGCAACGTGCTGGCCTTCTTCGAGGTCCCGAACTCACCGCCCATGGGGTTCGATCCGAACACGCCCTCCTGGGTGCAGCACATCGCCTTCAAGGTAAAGGACGTGGAAACGCTCCTCGCCATCAAGGGCCGGATTGAGGGCATGGGACTGAGCGTCCTTGGACCGGTCAACCATGAGCTGTTCCAGTCGATCTACTTCCACGACCCCAATGGCCATCGCCTCGAACTCGCGGCGAATACGTCAACTCCGGAAATGCTCGCCCGACTGCATGAACTCGCCCCAGCCATGCTCGACGACTGGGCGAAGACCCGCCGCACCGTCAAACAGGCAGCGTGGCTTCACACGAAGGAGTTCGAAAGGGCCTAAAGGAATCTCTTATCGAACGGTTCGGGGAGCAGGGTCGCGAGGCGCATCGTCTTCTTGTGGCCCTTGAGGTCCGCGATGTGGACCCAGATGTTCCCGCAGAGCTCCCACAACACCTGACGGCACGCGCCGCAGGGCGGTGTGACGATGTGCGAGTCGGCGACCACCGCGATAGCGGTGAATTTTCGGAAACCCTCGGAGACCGCCTTGAATACCGCGATGCGCTCCGCGCACAAGGTCAGGCCGTAGGTGGCGCTCTCGATGTTGCAGCCGGTGATGATCTCGCCGTCCGTGGTGAGGAGGGCGGCGCCCACCTTGAAGTTCGAGAAGGGCGCCGCCGCGAGCTTCCGCGCGTCCCGTGCGTAGTCGGAGAGGCCGGCGAGCGGCGGCGTCGGGGTTCTTGTCGCCTTCATTTCATGTTCCCGATGGTCGCGCGCAGAGCCGCGACGAATTTTCCTTCGGCTTTCCGGCTCTCTTCCAGAACCGATTCGTGGGACAAGACCTCGCCTCCGTGGTCGGAGGCCGCGTTGGTGATGCACGAGATGCCGATCACCTTGATTCCCATGTGCCGCGCCGCGATGGTCTCGAGCACGGTGGACATCCCCACCGCGTCGGCCTCGAACATGCGGAACATCTTTATTTCTGCGGGGGTTTCGTAACTCGGCCCGAGCAGGCCCACGTATACCCCTTCGTGCACCGTAGCGTGAGCGGATCGGAAAGCGGCGAGCGTGGCGCCCCGCAGTTCGTAGTCGTAGGGCTGCGACATATCGGGGAAGCGCGGGCCGAGTTCGGGATCGTTCGGGCCGTGGAGGGGATTGCGACCGGTGAGGTTCAGGTGATCGCGCAGGACCATGAAGTCGCCGGGCTTGTAGAGCTTGTTCACGGCACCCGCGGCGTTGGTGAGGACGATCGCGGAAACCCCGAGGCGGCCGAGCACGCGCACGGGATAGACCACCTGCTGATCCGAATAGCCCTCGTAGAAATGGACTCGGCCGGACATGACCGCCACCGGCACGCCCGAGATCTCGCCCAGCACCAGTTCGCCCTTGTGTCCTTCGGCGGTCGGCCGCGGGAAGTGGGGGATCTCCGCGTAGGGGATGCGGATCGCGTTTTCGATGGAGTTGCCGAACGCGGCGAGCCCGGAGCCGAGGACCACGCCGACCCGCGGGGCGAGGGGCGCACCGGCCCGGGCGCGAATGGCCGCCACCGCCTCGTCGGCCTGACCCGAAGGACGGCTCGGGTTTCTGGCGGCTTCCGGTTTGGCTTCAAGGCTCATCACTGGGGATGATAGTTCGCCGTGGCCGCAAACCCCCGCGCTATGCTCCCTTTCAGCAAGGAAAGCCGTCTCGAGAGACCCCTCCCCAAAGGAGCCTGAGTGCAGAACCTGATTTCGTTCGTCGGCATGTTCGTCCTGATCGGACTTGCCTGGCTGTTCTCGGAAAACCGGAGGAAGTTCCCCTGGCGTGTGGTCATCTGGGGTCTGGCCCTGCAGCTGACCTTCGGCTACCTCGTCCTGTCGTGGGAGCCGGGGAAGCGTGTCTTTCAGAGGCTGAACGAGATCTTCACCGCACTTCTCTCCTTCTCGACCGAGGGCGCCAAGTTCGTCTTCGCCTCTCTCGGGAGCACGGGAAGCGGCTCGCTTCAGGACTTTCTGACCCGGGTGGGCCGGGAATCGAGCGACCCCGCGGTCCAGGCCGCGGTGAACACCGGCACGGTGCCGGGCTTCTCTTTCGCCTTCCAGGTGCTGCCGACCATCATCTTCATCGCCGCGCTGTTCGCCGTCCTCTACTACCTCGGCATCATGCAGAAGGTGGTCGTGCTCTTCGCGAAGATCATGTCGAAGACCATGCGCGTCTCGGGGGCCGAGTCTCTTTCGAACTCCGCCAACATCTTCGTCGGCCAGACCGAGGCTCCCCTCGTGGTGGCCCCCTACATCGAGAAGATGACGCGCTCCGAACTGATGGCGATCATGGTCGGCGGCTTCTCCAACACCGCGGGCGGCGTCCTCGGCGCCTACGTGATGATGCTCCAGGGCTACTTCACCGAGATCGCCGGCCACCTGATCACCGCCTCGTTGCTCTCCGCGCCCGCCGCCTTCATCTTCGCCAAGGTGCTGGTGCCCGAAACCGAGGAGCCGCTTACTCGCGGCGAAGTCAAGATGGACGTGAAGGTCCAGGACGCGAACATCCTCGACGCGGTATCGAACGGGACGACCGTGGGCTGGCAGCTCGCGATCAACGTGGGCGCGATGCTCATCTCGTTCGTGGCTCTCGCCGCCCTGCTCAACTACGGCTTCGCGTGGTTCGGCGGTTATTTCCGCGACGACGCGGGGATCCTCCAGTTCGATTTCATGCTCCTCTTCGCGGTCGCAGCTCTTCTCTACATGGACAGGTTCAAGCCCGTGTCCGAGGATCGCGGCTGGTTCCTTCTCGCCGCCGTGGTTCTGGCCTCGGCCTTGAGCGGCGTCCTCTACGGACCGGCGCTGGCTTCGGCCGTGGGTTTTGTGGGGACCTTCGCCTGGCTGCCCCTCTTCCTGCGGTCGGGCGAAGACCGCGGATATGGCAAGGCCGGCTACATCGTTCTCGGCGTCATCGCCCTGATGGCCAACATCGGCTACTTCGGCTTTGGGCCGATGGAGGACCAGACCCAGCTCTCCATGCAGCTCGTCCTCGGCTGGCTGCATTGGCCGGTGGCCTTCATCATGGGCGTTCCCTACCAGGACTGTCTTGCGGTCGGGAAGCTTCTGGGCGAGAAACTCGTGCTCACCGAGTTCGTGGCTTATCTCGACCTCGCCGCCCTGCTCGGCCAGGCGAGCCGAGGGGAAGTGCCGGCGCTCGACCCGCGTTCGATCGTCATCATCACGTACGCGCTGTGCGGTTTCGCGAACTTCGCCTCGATCGGAATCCAGATCGGGGGCATGTCGCCGCTCGCCCCCTCCCGCCGCCAGGACATCGCCCGTCTCGGCTTCAAGTCGATGGTGGGCGGCGCTCTCGCCACGTTCATGATCGCCTGCGTCGCGGGTGTCTTCTACACCGGCCAGTCGACGCTGGGAATCAAGCCATAGTGACACCGCTCCTGCGGGCGCAGGTGGCCCTGCTTGCCGCCACCGCGGCTTCCGCCACGGTTTCGGTGTTCGCCTCCCAGGTCGGCCTTGCCCTGATCGCCGTCCTCCATCTGATCCGGACCATTCGGCGCGAGACGCGGGGCTTCGCCCTGCCCGTGGACGCGGCGGTCGGCGCCTTCGCGATCTGGACATTCATGTCCGCTGCCTTCGCTCCCTCGCCGATCGCGGCTCACGAGAGTGCCAAGAAGCTCGTGTTGTTCCTGCTTCTCTACTTCGCGGCCGAAGCGCTGCGGAGCGAAGCCTGCCGCGAGCTGCTCACAGACGCCATGCTGATCGGCGGCATCGCCCTCGCGACCCTCGCGGTGCTTCAATATGCCTTCCTCGGCTACGACACCATGGACAGCCGGCCGAGATCGTTTCTTGGCCACTACATGACCGCCTCGGGGGTTGCCGCGATATTGGTGATCGTGGCCGCTCACCGTCTGCTCTCGATGCCGCGGCCCATCAGGGTCACCGCACCCGCCCTGAAGCTGTGCGGCGCGGTGATCGCGATCGCGGTCGCGGTGATGCTGGCGTATCGCACGGGCCTGATGCCCACCGAGGTCGAGCGCGTGGCCATTCTGACTGTTGGCCTCGTCGCGGGGCGCCGGGCCTGGAAGGGCCTGTCGTGGCCGGACGCCTCGTTGTCCGGCACTCTCGCCCTGGTGATGGCGCCGATTGGAGGTCTGGCGCTTCTGCTCTCGCGCACCCGCAGCGCCTGGCTCGGTGTGATTGCCGGCCTCGCGGTGCTCGCGTGGATGAAGAAGCCCCGGCTGCTCCTCTTCCTGCCTGCGGCCCTCGCGGTCATCCTGATCCTGTCGCCGCGCACGATCATCGATCGCATCACCGTGACCGACGCCAGCAGCTGGGACCGCTACTACATGTGGCAGGCCGGCCTCGACATGATCATGGACAAGCCGATCTTCGGCCAGGGCACGGGGATGATCCTCGAGGTGTATCCGAAGTTCCGCTGGCAAGGCGCGCCCAACCCCAACGCGCCGCATCTTCACAACAACTTCATCCAGGTCGCGGCTGAGCGGGGCCTGCCGAGCCTGGTGTTCCTTGGATGGATCTTGTACCTGCTCGCGCGTGAAGCGTGGCGGGTCCGCGCGACCTCGCCCTTTGGCCCCCTCGTCCTCGCGGTCCTCGCGACCACGCTCGTCTCCGGGATGTTTGAATACACTCTCGGCGACTCCGAAATCTTCATGCTGATCCTCCTTCTGAGCGCCCTGCCCTTCTCCATCCGCTTCGCTCAGAAAGAGCCGGAGCTTGCGGAAGCCCGCGGGGACGCGCCCTTCCCCTCGTCGTCGCCCGGCTCGGACCTGGTCCTCGAGCAGTGAAGACACCGCTCGAGAGCCATCGGGTCGACGCGATCCTCGGCGCCCTCAAGGGGAAGAGCGTCGTCGTGGTCGGCGACGTGATGCTCGATGTCTTCGTTTTCGGCCAGGTCACCCGCATCTCGCCC
>CAZBTT010000219.1:0-7873 GCA_964494295.1 uncultured Acidobacteriota bacterium | reverse complement strand
TCGTTCCCTCGCAACTCTTCGGCTCGACCACCCCAGCGCTCGCTACCAAGCCCGCCGTCGGGATCGTAGCCACGTCCGCCACTTCCCATACGGAGTTGGTTCTCGCTTCGGCTGAGGCGGAGGCTCGCTTCGTTCTCTGCGAAAAGCCCCTCGCCACCTCTCTGTCCGACTGCGACGTCATAGAGGCAGCCTGCGCTTCCTCCGGCACTGCGCTCGCGGTGAATCACCAGATGCGCTACATGGCGCAGTACCAGGAGCCCAAGCGCCTCACCCAGGAACCGGACTTCGGGGGGCTGTCGAGCGTCACTTTTGTGGCCGGCAACTTCGGGATGGCCATGAACGGCACCCACTACGTCGAAGCCGTGCGGTACCTTTTCGACGACGACCCGGTGTCGGTCACGGCGCGCTTCGACCCAGGCTTGGTCGCTAACCCGCGCGGACCCCAATTCGAGGATCGTTCCGGCGTGGTTTCGCTTCTCACCCGATCGGGAAAACGCGCCTATCTCGATATCAGTGCAGATCACGGGCACGGCATGCTCGCCATCTACGGAGGTCCATTCGGTCAGCTCATCATCGACGAACTGGCCGGGTGGGGGCGGCTGCGCACACGCCGGGCAGAGGAAAGAGGCCTCCCCTCCACCCGTTATGGAACGCCCGCCATTGAGCGCATTTTCGATCTGCCCGCCGCCGAAGTCATCGAGCCCACTCGCCGTGTCCTCGTCGACCTGATCGAGGGTCGCGCGTGTCCTGGGATCAGAGAAGGGCGGCTGGCCGTGAGGACTCTCGTGGCCGCCTACCTCTCGAACGAACGGGGCTCCGTTCCGGTGACTCTCGAGGAGGCCGAGGTGGAGCGCGATCGGAAGTTCCCATGGAGTTGACGACCGCCAGGGCTCGGCGGGTGGCGTTTGTCGGCGCCGGATACATGGGCGCCGAACACGCGCGGGCCTTCCAGGCCGCGGGTGCGGAACTCCGGGGCATCACCAGTCGCACACGCGCGCGCGCCGAGGGCGTTGCGGAGAAGTTCCCGTCCCTGGTCGTGGTCGACTCCATTGCGGACCTGTGGACGCGCACTGAAGCCGATCTGGTGGTGGTCTCGGTTCCCGAGCTTCAGACCCGGGAGGTGTTGGGTGCGTGTCTGCAATACCCGTGGATGATTCTGGTCGAGAAGCCGGCCGGATTCGATCTACAAGACGCCAAGCGAATCCGAGATGCGGCACGCGGCCACTCGGTGTTCGTGGCCCTCAATCGCCGCTACTACGGCAGCACAACCTCCGTGCTTTCCTCTCTCGCCGATGATCCGGGTCACCGTGTGGTTCACGTGGTCGATCAGGAAGACCCTCAGGCAGCGCGCCGGGCGGGTCAGCCCGACACCGTGGTGGAGAACTGGATGTTTGCCAACTCCATCCATGTCGTGGACTACTTGAGAGTCTTCGCCCGCGGCGAGGTCACCGCGGTCGAAGTGATCCAGCCCTTTACCCCCAAAGACCCCGGGTCCGTAATGGCGGCCATTCATTTTTCTTCGGGCGATTTGGGCCTCTATCAGGGGCTTTGGAATCGTCCCGGGCCGTGGTCCGCGACCATCTCAACTCCTGAGCGCTTCTATGAGCTGCGACCCCTGGAGCAGGCCCAGTTTCGCGTTCGCACAGATCGCCAGTGGCACGCCGTAGCCGCGCACCCACGCGACCATGATTTCAAGCCGGGACTGCTCGCGCAGGCCGAAGACGCAGTGCGTGCCTGCCGCGGAGAAACCCACCACCTGCCCACGCTGGACGACGCCTTCGCCTCCATGCAGCTGGTGGCCCAGATATTCGACGGCAAGACCGACGCCCGGGAATGAGAGGGAGGATCCTCCCCGAAGGCCTCCTCGTCTTTTACGACTGGGCTCGACCGCTGTTGCGGTTTCTGCCCCGGCCCACAGTCGAAGTCCAAAAACTGCTCTGCCTGGGTTTTCCGTCTCTGCGCGTCAACCGCCCGATGCTGGAGGTCCTGACCGCGAAGCTTGGCGTGCCGGTCGAGGGTTTCCAGGGACGCCTTTCCTCGGACCGCTATCAGGGGATCTATGCGGCCATCTCTCGTGAGCGAGGAGAGCACGAGGGAGCCCTGAGCACGGTCCAGGGCGCCCAAGGCGAGATTCCCTGGGCACGATTCAAGGCGAATGATGCCGCTTACTATCGAATGGCTCCCTTAAGTCTGCTCGAGGTTCTTCTGAAAGAGAGCGACCTAGAGGCGCTGAGGGCGATGCCCTTCTACGTTCCGTGGCGGGCAGCTGAGCCGTCGATGATCGAGCGGTCCATGATGTTGGGGCTGGATGCTCCGGCGGGCGCGCTCGAACTCGTCTTCCGCCGCCTCGAAGCTCATGGCTTCGCGGCTCCGACCTCGCTGTGGCCCTGGGCACGGACGCTGGAATATGGAAGTCGTCCTGCACAGGCCGCGCTCATGACTACCGCGCGCGCGGTAGTCCTGGGCAGCCGGGCGATCCGCGACGGATCCAAAAAGCGCCCAACGCCCTCCAACCGACCGCGGCTCGGGTTTCTGGTGGGCGGTGCGTCACAATGGGAAAGTCTCCGACCGCTCGTGGATCACACCCCATCCCCTTTCGAACCAGTCCTGATCCCGCACGACATATTCAGGCACCCCACAGCCTTCGCGCGGCTCACGCGGGAGGGCCGGCCGTTCGTTTCTCTCGACAGCGCGCTTGGGCGATGGGGCGGCGTCCGCGGTCTGACCAGCGGCGTCTTCGCCATGCGACGGATCCGACGAGCCTTGCGCCGACAAAGACGCCAGACCTCGAACCCAGATCAGCGATTCGCCCTGGACCTTCTCGGAGCGGATGCCGCGGCCTACCCGGAGCTTGTGCTCCACGTAAAGCAGCTGCGTGCCCTGATTCGGGAAGAAAAGCTGAAGGCTGTGGTTTCCGCGAACAATGTGGACAGCTTTCTCTCCGCAACCACCTTCGCCTGTCGCTCTGAAGGCATCCCGCATGTGTGCGTCCACAACACCGCGATGGAGGAGATCGAGCTGCCCAACCTGGCGGACTGCGACTTGTACCTGGCCGACTCGCTCAAGTACGCGACCTTCATGCGCCGCGCGGGGAAGGCGCGAAGCGTCGAGGCGTTGGGCCTGCCTTACTACGACGAACTGCTGCGGGCGCGTCCCGAGGATCATGACCGAAGGTGGCTCCAACCCTTCCCCTGGGTGGAGGGCAAGACCATCATCGGCGTGACCACCCAGACCGAACTCGTGGATTTCCGGCCCCTTCTCGCACCATTACTTGCGTTGGTTGAAAGCCGGGATGACCTGGCTCTGATGATCAAGCTTCACCCTCGGGAGAGTCCGCTCGCTTATGCCGAGGAAGGAGAGCGCCTGCGTCGAACGAAGAGAGGCGGCCTCGTACACAACGTTCCACTCCGCTCGTTCCTGGGCGCGTGTCACTCGCTCGTGGCAACCTCCTCGACCACCCTGTTTTGGGCCATCGTCCTCGGAGTCCGGCCCTTTTCGTGGATGAATCGAAATCTCGAATTGATCGCCAGCTGCCTCGACTACATGCGTCCCGAGGTCACCACCGGCTACGAGGATCCACTGGCGGTGGCAAAGGCGGTGGCCATCGATGTGGATGAGGCCTCCAACCGGCCGGAGTGGCAGGCGCGGCGTGCCCGCTTCATGGAGGAGTCGGTGTCGGGAAGCGACGGAGCGGCCTGCGAGCGCATTCTGGCGAGGCTCGCGGAGATTCTCCCACCGCCATGAGCATGGTCACCCGGTTCTCAGAGGCCTTTCGACATCTGAGCGTGCTCAGCCTCCTGTTCGGCGTGAACGGTCTGCTCGGAGTGGTTCGAATGCTTTCGTATGCCGCGCTCCTGGGGCCCGAGGAGTTCGGCCTGTTCTCGTTGGCGCAGATCCTCGTAACCGCCGGCATCTACCTTTCAACGGTCGGATTCGCCGAGGGACTCACGCGGGAGATTCCAGTGCTGCGCGGTCAAGGGAGGCAGCCTCAGGCAGACCAGGCCATGTCCCTCGGCCTCGGCTGGTCGCTTGCCTTCAGCGGCCTCGTGGGCGCCGGTTTCTTAGCCATCCTCTTCGGCGTGCCGGGCTTCCACAACTACCGCTCCATCGCCCCCGCTGCGGGCGTGCTGATGGCCACCGTGGCCTTCAATCTCATCAGCGCCGGCCTGCGCGGGCGCTCGCTCAACCTCGAGAACGGCTATCTCACCCTGGGGAAGACACTCGGCACCACCAGCCTCGGGATTGCGGGCGCGGCTTCCTTCGGGGTCGCGGGCGCGCTGTCCGGCGAGGCCCTGGCGGTGGCTCTCGGGAGTCTGGCTGGCCTGAGGCGCTATCTGCCCGGTATTGGCCCTCGCCCAAGCCGCCATCCCGAAGCTCTCCGCGTTGCCAGGGTCGGCTTTCCCTTCCTGGTGAGCAACGTGATTCTCAATCTCAGCCAGACCATCGACAATTGGTTCGTGCAGTGGACCTACGGCGCGGCAGCCCTCGGGCAGTACGGGTTTGCGATGGCCTTCTTCAGCGTCGGCCTCAATCTGGCCAGCATTGTGGCTCAGTATGTTCAGCCGCGTGTCCTCACCGAGTACGGACGTTCTAATGATGCGTCGGCGGCGTTCCGTCAACTTCATCTGATTGCTCTCGGTCTCCTTGGCCTCTTCCTGGTGGGAGCGCTGCCCTTCTTTGGCCTCTTGCCTGTCGTGGTGACGCGATTTTTTCCCGCGTATGAAGCCTCCCTTGATCTATTTCCGTGGGTCTATCTGGGCACCGGCCTGATGAGTGCGGTCGGCGTGTACGAGACGTACCTTCTTGCCGAGCGGAAGGGCCGCGCCCTTGTGGGCCTTTACACCGTGGTCCTCGTCCTTGTCGCTCTGGGCTGCGCCGTCAGCGCGCACCAGCGCGCCCCCCTCGTGGCCTTCGCCATTGTCTTCGCCGCGGGTCGCGCCCTCTGTGTTGCGGGGGCCTATGAGCTCGGGAGAGAATCTCTCCGCGTGAATCACCCGCCGAGAAATCCCGCATGACCTCGGCCCTTCGCGAAGGCTAAATTCCGCAGAAGGTGCCTCGGTCTCTCTACGTCGTCACGGGCACGGGCGCCATTGCCCTTCGACATTCAAGGCTGCTGCGCACGGCTGGGAATGAAGTGGTTCACGTGCGGCGCTTTGGAACCACCTCCGGCGACCAGCTCGACGGCGCGCCCGTGGTGTCCTCCCTTGAAGAGGCTCTCTCTCAACACCCCGTGGCCGGCATCGTGGCCACCGCGGCGCCCGACCATGTCCCAAGCGCCTGCGCCATGCTCGAACGCGGACTGGATGTCCTGATCGAGAAACCTCTGGCGGAGGATGCGGCGGGGGCGCGGTCTCTCGTCGAGTTGGCCGCGAGTTCAAAGGGTCTCAGCATGGTGGCCTACTGCCTGCGTTTTCGGGCCGGCATCGCCGCCCTCACCCGCGAAGCGGGGACGGGAAGGATCGGGCGGCCCCTCGGCTTCCGCGCCGTCGTGGGACAGTTCCTCCCGGATTGGCGGCCCGGGCGGGACTATCGTGAGACCGTGAGCGCACGCCGCGCCCTCGGCGGCGGCGCCCTTCTTGAACTGAGTCATGAGATCGACCTCGCCCTCCTGATCCTCGGTCCCGTCGTGTCCGTCGTCGCCCGCGCCGCGAAGCACTCGAACCTCGAAATCGATGTCGAGGACACGGCCGACCTGATCCTGGAGCACGCCACTGGCGCGATGTCGAACCTCCACCTCGACATGACCGATCGTGCGTCAAACCGTTCGTGTCGGCTGACCGGGACGGAGGGCACGCTCGAGTGGGTCCAGGGCGGCGGGGGACTGCGCTGTTTCCGGCCCTCAATGGGTTGGAGCCCCATGGAGAAAGAGGACCCGGACGCGGGCGCCCGCATGTACGAGGAGCAGTGGCGCTACTTCGAGGATTGTCGACGAGAGCGGGAGAAGCCACATCCATCTGTTGACGAGGGCGTCGCGGTGCTCAGGGTGGTCGACGCAGCGCGCCGCTCCGAAGCCACCGGACAGAAGGAGTTCATTTGAAACCGTTTGCGCGGGGCGCGGCCTCCGCGTGAGGGGGATTCAGTCTATTTCTTTGCGAGACGAAAGATCCGGAAGTCCTCCGCGTCCACGTAGACGAGCACCAGGGAGAAAGGAACCTCCGCGTCGTTGTCGGTCTGCCCGACGGTGGGCGAGAGGTCTCCTGGACCCAGCAACAGGTGGGAGACACTGAAAGCCTCGACCAGGTGTCCCGCTGGCCGACCGTTCAAAACCGACTCGTATAGCCTGGCTCTTCGGGCTCGTTGGGGAAGGGGCCCTTCGAAGGACGACGGAATAGGAAAGATCACGCGCCGGCCACCCAATGCGGCTATCGAGGCGCTGTAGAGGGGAGAGGCAAGAATCACCCCGTCGTTCTCGACATTCGCGGCGATCCAGTTCATGGGTCTTTTCAGCGCGCTGCTGACGTCGCGTGATTCAGTGAACCCGGCCGTGGTGTGGTTTGGGTTCCACCACAGGACGCCGCTTCCGGCGAAAGTGAGGGCAATGAGAGCCGCCTCAAGGCGTCGAGTGAGGTCGCCCGAGTCCGCGAGGACACGAAGGAGCAATCGCACCATGGGAGCCAGCATCGTCGTGGCGAGGATGAAGAGAATGGCCGAAAGAAGGGTCGCCCCGGCAGCCGCACCCGTCGCTGCCAGGGCAACCAACGTTCCGCTGATGCCGGCGCGCCGCAGTCGGAGCCACCGCCTGGCGGCATGGCTTCGAGTGCCTCCAGCAAAGATCAGGACGGCAGCGACGATGGCCCAGATCTGCGACGGGGACGTCAGGAGGCCATCGTAGGGCGCAATACTGGGCCAAAGGCCGCCGCCGGCGAGAAGGCATGCCGCGAAAGAGCTCGTGCGCCGATTGCGAAAGCAGATCCAGGGCAGAAGAAGAAAGAGCGCGAGGCCGATTACAACGCCCAGCTGAGGCAACAGGAAGACCGCGCTGGTCGGAAACCCGGCGGCCGCGAGCGATCCGGGCAGCGATACCGAGGGCTCCGTTCCAAAGACGTATCCCATCGTGGACAACCGCGTTCCGGCGTTCACGCCAGCTTGCGCCCATTCGCCACTGAGGCCGCTATCCGTTCCAAGGCCTAGGGGCGTCGCCATCTGGAGAAGCCAGAAGAGGAGCCCGACGAAGGCTCCAGTTGCCGTCGCGACGAACGCGGCGCGATAGGCCCGCCGGCTCCAGGCGAAAGCTCCAATCAGGCCAAAGGCAAAGAGGGTCACCCGAAGGGCGGGCAGGGCTGCCTGTTGCCCCGCGACCCCTCGCAATTCGTCCAGAATCTGAGCGTCCATCATGGCCCGGCTGACGGCACAATCCGGAATATGACCACTCGCGCGGCGGGGAATTGGCGATCGAAGACAAGCTCGAGGTTTGGCCGCTTTTGAAGTTCCTCAACCGTGATGGAGGGAGCCTGCTCCATGGGCGCCGAGGTGACGAGGATGTATTGGAGCGAATAGCGACGCTGTTCCTCGCGGTTGATCATTTGCCCCGTGAGGATCGCGTTTTCGAGGGCCACCCGGCGTCTGTGGTCGCCCGGGAGGTTCAGGGAGTTTGAGAGCAGAACCCGCCTCGCGCCATAGGCCGCGATCCATCTGGCGTAGTTTCGATCGCCCGCGAAGGCCGCATCGCTCGGCGTTTCGTTGCGAATGAAACGCGTGGGCTCCGCGACCCAGGCGGGGATGGGGTTCCGGGCGGCCGCGAAGTACTGATCCATTGCGCTTGGACCCCACCACGAGGGCAGGAGCGAGGGCAGGAGCAACACGAGGGAAGCGGCCGCGGCGCCTGCCGTAGCCGCGATCCGTGGCACCGTGCTTCGTCCTTCGATTCGGATCA
>CAZBTT010000218.1:0-7882 GCA_964494295.1 uncultured Acidobacteriota bacterium | reverse complement strand
GTGTGGCGCTCGACGCGTTGAAGCTCGCACCCAAGGTCGAGGGCTCCGCTGATCTTTACGTGAGCGCGACCAAGGCCATCGCGGGCCGGCCAACCGGCGAGGTCCTTGCCGGACTTCTGCCCGCGATCCTGCGCGGCTTCAACTTCCCGAAGCGGATGAACTGGGACGCCTGGCTCGACGATGGGCGAGGTGCTTTCGAGTTTGGCCGGCCGATTCAGTGGATCGTGGCGCTTCTCGCGGGCGAGGTCGTGCCTGTGACGATCCATGACGCGGTCGGGGGCACGAAGGGCGCGCCTCGTGTCGTGAGCGGACGGCGTTCGATGGGAAACCGGTTCTACCCACGCGGGACGGCGGATCGTGGGTTCGATCTTCGCTCGTTCGCGGAGCTCGAGGCTGGTCTCGCATCGCGCTTCGTGGTCCTGGATCCGGCGAAGCGAGCCGAGCGCATTCGCGCTCAGGTCGTGTCAGCGGGCGGAGACGTGAAAGGTGAGGCGGCGCATCTTCTCCACGAGTGGGCGGACCTCGTCGAGTATCCGACGGTGGTGGTCGGTACGATTCCGAAGGAATTTGGCGACCTGCCCGATGAGGTGCTCGAGACGGTTCTGGCGCACCATCAGAAGGCGGTCACGTTGCCCCGGGCGAAGGACGGTTCGCCTCGCTTTGCCGCGATCTCGGGCGGCGACGATGCCGCGGCGGCGAACGTGGCGCAGGGCCAGGAGCGTGTGGTCATCGCCCGCCTGAAAGACGCGCGCTTCTTCTACAACGAAGACCGGAAGCGGACCATCGAAAGCCGGGTCGATGATCTGGCCGCGGTCACCTTCCATAAGGGCCTCGGCAGCTACAAAGCCAAGGCGGATCGAATCTCTCTTCTGGCCACCAACCTGGCGGGCCACGTCGGCCTGTCTCCCGAAGCCACCACCGCGGCCGGCCGCGCGGCACGCTTCGCGAAGGCTGACCTTGTCACCCTGATGGTCCGCGAGTTCCCGGAGCTTCAAGGCGTCATGGGTGGCCTCTATGCCGGCGCCACCGAGAGCGTCGAAGTGGCCTCCGCCATCCGTTGGCACTATCACCCGGTCGCGGTGGAGCTTGAGGCAGCGCCCGCTGGCCGCATCAAGGGCGCCGCGCTCGAGGCGTTCGCCGTGGTGGCGCTCGTCGACAAGATCGACACGCTCGCGGGCTATCTCGGTATTGGCGTCACGCCTTCGGGAAGCAGCGACCCTTACGGCCTGCGTCGCGCGGGTCAGGGCATCATCCGGATCCTTCTCGATTTCTGGAGGGGCCGCGCTCCCGCGTTCGACGATGTCATCAACGACGTTCACCGGCTCTACGGTCCCGCCCTGACGAAGTCGACGGACGAACTTCGAATGGCGATGCGCGCCTTCCTCGTCGACCGCCTTCGCGGTGTTCTGCTGACCCGGGGCGAGGGCGCCGCCGACGAGGTCGATGCGGTGCTGAGCGCGCGCGTCGATCCGCTGGGCGACGTTCGTTCGGTCGCGAACCGGCTGAGCGCCCTGGCCGCGGTTCGTTCCGAACATCGTGACGTCTTCGCCGCTCTTGCCGAGGCCTTCAAGCGCGCCAAGAACATCGTCGGCGAAACGCCGCCGGGCGCCGTCGATCAGGCCGCGTTCGTCGAGGGCGCCGAGGGCCTTCTTCATGCCGCGATCCTGAAGGCCGAGGCGACACCGGCCGCAGACCCAGCCGCGCGTCTTCGCGCCGTGGCCGGCCTTCGCGGCGAGGTGGACGCCTTCTTCAAGGGCGTGATGGTCATGGCCGATGACCCGAAGCTCAAGGCCAACCGCCTCGCCCTTCTTTCGAGACTTCTAAACCTCGTGTACGAGGTTGCCGACCTTTCCAAGCTGGCAACGCCCGCGGGCGAGAACGCCGCTTCTTCCTAGGAGATAAGACAGTGCCCAAGTTCGTCTACTTTTTTGGCGGCGGAAAAGCCGAAGGCCATCGGGACATGAAAGACGCGCTCGGCGGCAAAGGAGCGGGTCTCGCCGAGATGACCAACGCCGGTCTCCCCGTGCCTCCGGGCTTCACGATTTCCACCAAGGCCTGCGCCGTGTTCGAGGAGAACAAGGGCTCGCTCACTCCTCAGATCGAAGATGAGATCGCGGAGGCCCTCGCGAAACTCGAGACCCTCATGGGCAAGTCTCTCGGCAACGCCACCGATCCGCTTCTCGTCTCCGTGCGCTCCGGCTCGAAGTTCTCGATGCCCGGCATGATGGACACGATCCTCAACCTGGGCTTGAACGACAAGTCGGTGGTGGGTCTCAAGACGAAGACCGGCAACGGTCGTTTCGCCAAGGACTCCTACCGCCGCTTCATCCAGATGTACTCGAACGTGGTCCTGAACATCAACAAGGACCTCTTCGAGCACGAACTGCACGCGGTGAAGAAGACGGCGAAGGTCAACGCCGACGTCGACCTCAAGGAAGAGCACCTCGACACGGTGATCGAGAAGTACAAGTCAGTCGTTCTCAAGCAGACCGGCAAGCCGTTTCCGCAAGATCCCAAGGAGCAGCTCTCGGGCGCGCGTGACGCCGTGTTCCGCAGCTGGGGCAATCCCCGCGCGGTCACGTATCGCAAGCTCAACGACATTCCTCACGATCTCGGCACCGCGGTCAACGTGCAGTGCATGGTCTTCGGGAACAAGGGCGACAGCTCGGCCACCGGCGTGGGCTTCACCCGGAATCCCTCGACCGGCGCTCGCGAGTTCTACGGCGAGTTCCTGCAAAACGCGCAGGGCGAGGACGTGGTGGCCGGTATCCGCACGCCGCACCCCATCGCCGACCTGCAGCAGCTCATGACCGCAGCGTACAAGCAGCTTCGTGAGATCACCACGCGCCTCGAGCGCCACTACAAGGACATCCAGGACTTCGAGTTCACGATCGAAGAGAACAAGCTCTTCATGCTCCAGACGCGAAACGGCAAGCGCACCGGCCTGGCGTCGGTCGTGATCGCGGTCGATCTCGTCGAAGAGGGGATTCTCACCAAGCAGGAAGCGCTCCTCAAGGTCGAACCCCAGTCACTCGATCAACTTCTGCACCCGATCTTCGAGCCGAAGGAACGAGGGAAAGCCAAGGTCGCGGCGAAGGGCCTTCCCGCCTCACCAGGTGCGGCGACCGGTGCGGTCGTCTTCACGGCTGACGACGCGGTGGCGTGGACGCATAAGGGCAAACGCGTGGTTCTCGTTCGCATGGAAACCGTCCCCGACGACATCCACGGCATGCACGTGGCGCAGGGCATCCTCACCGCCACCGGCGGAATGACCTCGCACGCCGCCGTGGTCGGCCGTCAGATGGGTAAGCCATCGGTGGTCGGCTGCTCGACGTTGTCGATCAACGCCAAGCTCAAGACGATGACGGTCGGCGACCGTGTGATCCGCGAAGGCGACGTCATCTCGATCGACGGCTCAACCGGCGAGGTGATGTTCCAGGCGCTCGCCACGTCCCCCTCCGAGGTGCTGCAGGTCGTGAACGGCACCCTCAAGGCCGAGAAGTCCCCGATCTATCAGAAGTTCGCGAAGCTGCTTTCGTGGACGGACGACGTGAAGCGGCTTGGCATCCGGGCCAACGCAGACATTCCCAAGGATGCCAAGACTGCGTTCGCGTTCGGCGCGCAGGGCATTGGCCTGTGCCGCACCGAGCACATGTTCTTCGCGAGCGAACGCCTTCCCCACGTGGTCGCCATGATTCTCGCGGCGGCGAAGGGCGAGAAGGGAATGGCGGTGCTGCGCGGCCTCGAGAAGAAGCTCGCGGACGCCAACTCCGCCCAGAAGAAGGTGGTCAAGGCCGAACTCGACGCGGCGAAGAAGTCGTACGGCCCGGCCATCAAGCAGTACCAGGGCGCGCTCAAGAAGCTGATGCCCATGCAGAGGAGCGACTTCGCCGGTCTCTTCAAGGAGATGAAGGGCTACCCCGTCACCATCCGCACCCTCGACCCGCCGCTTCACGAATTCCTCCCCAAGCGCGAGGATCTGATGGTGCAGGTGGCGGCGAAGAAGGGCAGCAAGGCCGAACTCGCGCGCGCTTCAAAGATGCTCCACGAGATCGAAGGGCTCCACGAGTTCAACCCGATGCTCGGCCATCGCGGTTGCCGTCTTGGCATCACGTACCCCGAAATCACCCGTATGCAGGCGCGGGCCATCTTCGAGGCCGCCCTTCAGGTCGCGAAGAAGGGCATCAAGGTCCGTCCCGAGATCATGATTCCCCTCGTCGGCCATGTGGAAGAGCTTCGGCGTCAGAAGGCGATCGTGCTCGAAGAGGCGCACCGCGTGCTGGGCAAGGACGCGGCCGGCGTCGAGTACCTGATCGGCACCATGATCGAGGTTCCACGCGCGGCCGTGACCGCCGACGAGATCGCGAAGGAGGCCCAGTTCTTCTCCTTCGGGACCAACGACCTCACACAGATGGGCTTCGGGCTTTCGCGCGACGATGCGGGCAAGTTCCTCGGTCCCTATGTCGACATGGGCATCCTCGACAAGGATCCGTTCGTGTCGATCGACGTTTCGGGCGTGGGCCAGCTCGTGGAGATCGCGGTCAAGAAGGGCCGGGCCAGCAAGCCCGACCTGAAGATCGGCATCTGCGGCGAACACGGTGGCGACCCGTCGTCGATCCGGTTCTTCCACAACGTCGGTCTCAACTACGTGTCCGCCTCGCCTTACCGCATTCCCATCGCGCGCCTCGCCGCGGCCCAGGCTCAGCTCGAAAAGCCCAACGCGGATTAGAGAGGTGCTCCACTCGCCCCCCGGCGTCACGAGACTTCCCGCACACGCGGGAAGGCGGCCAGCCGCATCCACTGGCCGCGCCGCGGGGCGGGGTGGTCGATCGCCTTACGGAGTCCGCCCGTGCTGACGTACTTCCGGTGCGTCGACGGGAAGATCGAGCGTCGTCCCGGCTTTTCGGCCGCGGATCTCGCGGATTTCCAGAACGCCCAGCACTGGATCGATCTCGAGGACCCGACCTCCGACGAGGTGAAGATCCTCGAGGATGTCTTTCACTTCCATCCTCTCGCGATCGAAGACACGATCGCCGACATTCAGCATCCGAAGATCGACGACTACGGCGATTACGCGTTTCTCGTGGTTCACGGCATTCCGTACGAAACGCCGAAAGATTCGTTCATCACTCGCGAGCTGGACATCTTCCTCGGGCCGAACTACCTGATCACGCATCACGAAGGACTGATGCGGTCGATCCGCCTGGCCCAGGAGCAGTGCGACAAGAACTGGATGACGTCGATGCACAAGGGCGTCGACTTCCTGCTCCATCAGATCCTGGACAGCCTTTTCGAGCACTACTTTCCTGTCCTCGACACCATCGACGCGCGGATCGACGAACTTCAGGAAGAAGTCTTCAAGAAACCCGAAAAGGAAACCCTCGACAAGATCTTCGGGCTCAAGCGTGACATCTCGAACCTCCGGCGCTTTTGTATGCCGCAGCGCGAAATCATCCATCGCCTGGCTCGGAGCGAAGTGAAGGTCATTTCCGCGAAGGCGTCGGTCTACTTCCGCGACATTCACGACAATCTCTACCGCATCGTGGAGGCTTCCTACGCTCAACAGGATCAGGCCCATAGCACGCTCGATGCCTATCTGACCGGCGTCAGCAACCAGCTGAACGAGACCATGAAGCGCTTGACCGTGATCAGCGCGTTGATGGCGCCCATGACCGTGATCACCGGCTACTGGGGGATGAACTTCGAGCACATGCCGGAACTGCGGCTCAGCTGGGGGCCGGTTCTTCCGATCGCCCTCATGGTTGCAGCCTCGGGCGGACTGCTCTACTACTTCAAGCGCCGCGGCTGGATCTAAGTGCTCAGTCCTCGATGTACAGGCAACATTGGCGGGCCGATGCATCTCCCCTGCCTGCGTTGTTCGTCGTTGCATATGTTCAATAGGCGGCCTCCTCAGCGCCCTGGCATCGGAGCGCCTCGGCCCGCGAATGTTGCCTGTACACCGAGGACGGAGCACTAGGTGCAGCCAATCCAACGACTCCCCGACGACGTCGTCAATCAGATCGCCGCGGGCGAGGTTGTGGAACGCCCCGCGTCGGTGGTCAAGGAACTCGTCGAGAACGCGCTCGACGCCGAGGCCACGCGCATCGTCATCGACATCGAGCAGGGCGGCAAGCGCCTGATCCGAGTGCGCGACGACGGCCAGGGTATTCCCGCGTCCGACCTGGCGCTCGCGATCGAGCGGCATGCGACCTCGAAGCTTCGAAACGCCTCCGATCTCGAGCACATCGCGTCGAGCGGCTTTCGCGGGGAGGCCCTGCCGTCGATCGGCAGCGTCGGGGAGCTTCTGATCACGAGCCGCACCCGCGAGGCCTCCGAGGGCGCGGTCGTCTCCGTCGCTTTCTCCCGGGTGGAGCCGGTGAAGCCCGCGGCCCATCCGGTCGGCACGACGGTGGAAGTGAGGAATCTCTTTGCGGAGATACCCGCGCGTCGGAAGTTCCTGCGCGCCGAATCCACGGAGCTGCGGCACGCGGTGGAGATCGTTTCGCTTCTGGCCATGGCACGCTCGACCGTGGGCTTCACGGTGCGCGCGGATGGCCGCGACGTGTTGTCTCTGCCGCCCGCCGCATCGACCGAAGAGCGGGTTGCCGCGGTGCTGGGCCGCGACGTGGCCTCAGGCCTCGCCGCTGTGGACTTCGAGGAGCAGGGGATTTCGATCTCGGGGTTCATCTCGCGCGATCCGTCGAAGGGCGGGGCACGGTCCGACATCCGCGCCTACGTGAACGGACGACCGGTGAAAGACCGCGGTTTGTCGAAAGCACTCGCCGAGGCGTATCGCGCACTCGGCCATTTCGACCCTAAGCCGGCGGCCGTCCTGTTCGTCGATGTCGGTCTCGACATGGTGGACGTCAACGTCCATCCGGCCAAGACTGAAGTTCGCTTTCGCGAGCCCTCGCGCGTCTTCCAGACCGTGGTGCGCGCCGCACGCCGTGCGCTCGCGGGTGATGGGGAAGTGGCGGTTGTGCGGCCCTGGGCGAACCGCCTCACTCCCACCTCATCCGACACCCCATCCGACGTCGAGGGCACGAGGCAGCACTACGATGGCCTTGGCGGTGGCGACAACGCTCCGCCGTCGAGTCCGAGATGGTGGGAGTCGTCGCCCGCGGCGGAAGGGGGCCGTGCCTTTGGAACACCCCAGGGCCCTCAGCCGGTCGTCCTCGGTCAGTTTCGCGACACGTACATCGTGGCGGCTCTGGACGGCGACCTCTGGCTCTTCGACCAGCACACCTGCCACGAACGAGCCCGATTCGAACAGATCGAGAGACGCAAGAAAGGGGAGCGCGCTCAGAGCCAGGCGCTGCTGGAACCGGCCGTGGTCCAGATCGCCCCGGCCCTCGCGCTCCTCGCGGAAGAGACGTCGCTCGAACTCTTCGACCTCGGTTTTGAGATCGAAGCCTTCGGCGCCGGCTCACTGCTCGTTCGATCGATCCCGCATCTGCTTTCGGGCCGCGACCCGGCAGAGGCGGTGACCCGGATCCTCCGACAACTCGACGATGCATCAGACACGCATTGGGCCGTGGAGGGCCGGACGCATCGTCTCGCGGCCAGCCTCGCCTGCCACTCCGCGGTGCGCGCCGGTCAAAAGATCAACCCGGCCACGATGCACGAGATCGTGGTCGGGCTGCTGGCTTCCGAGTGTCAGGACTATTGCCCCCATGGCCGCCCGACGAGACACCGCATCCCGAAGGAAGACATAGCCCGCTGGTTCGAACGGACGGGTTGGCGGAGGTCCTGAGTCTCCTGAGCCGTTTGGCGCGAAATCCCGGGCGGGTGCATTATCCGGCGCATGAAGGGAATCAAGTTGCCGGTTCTGCCCGTGGGCGCTTCGTTCCTTTTGAACGCGGGTTCAATTGGGAAACCCCCC
>CAZBTT010000217.1:0-7889 GCA_964494295.1 uncultured Acidobacteriota bacterium | reverse complement strand
TCTCGTGGAAGTTGTGCGGCGGAGGCGGCGAAGCCGTCTTCCACTCGAGGCCGGTGGCGCCCCACGGATTCGCGGACGCCTTCTTGCCGAGGAAGAGGCTGTAGGTGAGGTAAATCGCGGGGAGGACGTAGCCGATGGCGAGGATCGAAGCGCCGAGAGTCGACATCACGTTCAGGACCTGCCACTCCTCCGGGTAGGAGTGATAGCGGCGGGGCATGCCCATGTACCCGAGGATGAACTGGGGGAAGAAGGTGAAGTTGAAGCCCGCGAAAATGAAGAGGGCGGAGAGCTTTGACCAGAAGTTCGAATACATGCGTCCCGTGATCTTCGGCCACCAGAAGTGGATGCCGCCCATGTAGCCCATGACGCCGCCGCCCACCATCACGTAGTGGAAATGGGACACGACAAAGTAGGTGTCCTGGAGGTGGATGTCCATGCCCATGGTGGCGAGGAAGAGGCCGGTGAGACCGCCGATCAGGAAGAGGCCCATGAAGCCGAACGCGAAGAGCATGGGCGTTTCCCACGACACCGAGCCCTTGTAGAGCGTGGCCGTCCAGTTGAAGGCCTTGATGGCGGAGGGAATCGCAACCAGGAAGGTCAGGGCCGAGAACAGGATGCCGGTGTAGGCCGACTGGCTGGTGGTGAACATGTGGTGGCCCCAGACCAGGAAGCCGAGGATCGCGATGGCGAGGGACGACATGGCCACGAAGCTGTAGCCGAAAAGCTTCTGACGGGAGAACGTGGAGATGATCTCCGAGATCACGCCCATCGCGGGCAGGATCATGATGTACACGGCGGGGTGCGAGTAGAACCAGAAGAGGTGCTGGAAGAGCACCGGGTCGCCGCCCTTCGCGGGATCGAAGAAGCCGAAGCCCATCGTCCGCTCGAGAAAGAGGAGAACCATGGTGATGGCAACCACCGGGGTGCCGAGGACCATGACCAGGGAGGTCGCGTAGTGGGCCAAGACGAAGGGGGGCAGGCGGAACCAGGTGAGCCCAGGGGCGCGCATGCGATGCACGGTGGCGATGAAGTTGACGCCGGTGAGGATGGAAGCGAAACCCGCCACGAAGACGCCGGCCACCGCGAGAGCCACGCGAGACTGTGAGTAGGTCGATGAATAGGGCGGGTACAGCGTCCAGCCCGTGTCCAGACCGCCGGTCAGGACCGCGAACACCGCGAGGCTCGCGCCCACCATGAAGATGTACCAGCTCGCTAGGTTGATCTTGGGGAAGGCGAGATCCTTGGCGCCCACCATCAGGGGAATCAGGAAGTTGCCGAGCACGGCCGGAACCGCGGGGATGAGGAAGAAGAAGATCATCATCACGCCGTGCGAGGTGAAGGCCTGGTTGTACATCTCGGAACTCATGAAGTCCCCGGCCGGGGTCAGAAGCTCGATGCGGACGAGAGAGGCGAAGAGTCCGCCCACCGTGAAGAAGAGAGTCACGGAGAGGAGATAGAGAAGGGCGATCCGCTTGTGGTCCTTGGTGAGGAGCCACGACTGGATGGTCGTCTCGTTGGTGAGGTAGTTCTCTTCCTCGGTGTGGACGGAGGCGTGATTCGGGGTGCTCATGGTTCCTTAACGTCCCCCGGTGGTCGCGGGAGTTGGTGACGGCGCTGCCCCGGAAGCGACGGGGGGCTCGGCTTTCCCAAGGACATCCCGGACGTAGGTGAGGAGGGCATTCACCTGCTCCTCGGAGAGCTGGTTCAGGTAAACGGGCATCAGGGGCTCAAAACCGTTGACGATCTTCGCGGTGGGGTTGACGATCGATTCACGGATGTAGGCGTCATCGGCGATGACCTTCGCCCCGCCCTTGAGCTCGACGGACTTGCCGAAGACGCCTTCGAGAACCGGACCGCGCTGGCCGGCACCCGCGCGATGGCAGGAGATGCAGTTCAGTTCCTCGAAGAGTTTGGCGCCCTGAACCGCGGGAGGAAGGCCGGCGTTGGGACCGGCGAGCCAGCGTTGGTAGGCCTCCTTTTCCATGACGTGCACGGTGCCCCTCATTCCGGAGTGCTTCGTTCCGCAGTACTCCGCGCAGAAGATGTGATACGAACCCACCTTGGTGGCGTTGAACCAGGTGGTGGTCATGGTGCCGGGGATCGCGTCGCGCTTGATCCGGAAGGCGGGCAGCGAGAAGGCGTGGATGGTGTCTTCGGAGGTGATCAGGAGACGGATCGGGACACCGACCGGGACGTGGAGTTCGTTGATCTCACGGGCGCCGCTCATGTGCTGGATCTTCCACATCCAGCGTTTGCCAACCACGTGAATGGTAACGGCATCCTTGGGTGGGGTGTAGATCTTGAAATAGAGCTGCACGCCCCAGACGAAGAGAACCACGCAGATGAGAAGGGGAATAACGCTCCAGGCGATCTCGAGCCAGGCGGGAGGATGGACCTGGATGGGACGCTCGGATTCGAGCTTCCGCCGGTAGCGCAAGCCGAAGAAGAGGAAGAGCCCCGCGACAAGGATCGTGAAGAAAGCGGTGATGGACACCAGCAGCGCGTAAAGCGCATCCACTTCGACCGCAACGGTCGAGGCTTGCGGCGGGAACAGCGGAGGGAAGGAGGGGCCCATGGACTTGTTGTTTCGGCCTCAGGCGGGTGTTTCGGAGGAAGCCGCTCTACGTTCGCGGCGAAGACTGAGGAGAACGAAGGCGGCGAGGGCGAACACCGTTCCGACCGCGGAGAGCCGGAGGGTGCGCATGATCGCGGCGCCGTAACGACCACTCGCTTCGTTGTACTGGTAGCAGTACAGAATGGCCTTGTCGACCAGGGTGCCGATCGTGCCTTGAGAGGCTTCGAGAAGGGCAAACTGCAGGTCGCGCGGGAAGGGCTCGATGCCGGGCAGATAGCGCGCCATCCGGCCCTCCGCGGTCAGGAGAAGCACGCCGGAGGCATGAGCCCACTGCTTCGTCTCTTCTTCCCAGAAGTAGCGGTATCCCGCGGCCGCGGTGATCTGTTTGATCGCTTCGGGCGTACCGGTCACGAAGTGGAAGCCGGCGTCGCTCCCCGACTGCCCATAGGCGGTGGCGATCTTCCATTTCGCCTTCTCGGATCCTTTGACCGTGTCGTTTGGATCCATGGACACCGCGAGGAACGTGAAGTCGCGGTTGACCACGTACTTCGTGCCCTTGAGAGAAGCCACGACGCTCTCGAGCTGGAGCGAGCACAACATCGCGCAGGACTGGTAGTAGAAGACCACCATGACTGGTTTCTTCGGCTGGAAGAAAGACCCAAGAGTCCGCGTGGTTCCGGTTTCGTCGGTCACGGTCACGTCGAGCGGAAGAGACTCGCCGAGTTTTGGCTCGTACCCCACTTCCCTCTGCAGCCGCTCGGACGCGGGCTGGACCGGGCCGGAAGGCTTCGAGAAGCCGGCCTGCTGCGCGGGCACGCTGACCGCGAGGAGTGCTGTGCCGGCCGCGAAGAGAAGTCGCTTCACTGCCGGGCCTTCCCGGGTTCGGTCGCGGCCGGAGTTGGAGCCGGAGGCACGCCGGCCGCGGGCAGACCGCGTTCGAGGGTGAGTCGCATGGCTTCCTCGATCGGGATCCGGTAGATCCCGTTGTCGCGATCGACCACACCGTAGGTGGAGAGGATGAGAGCCTCTTCGGCGCGGAACTTGGCGAGGTCGAGCGGCTCGCGCAACTGAAGCCTCGGCCCGGGAGGCTGCTGAACCGCGAGAGCCTCGGCCATGGCGGGACGGACCGAGGCCTTCTCCCGCCACGATTCGAGGGCGCGCAGGATGCCGAAGGCGAGCACCGCGGTCAATACCGTGATCACGGAGATCCAGAAGAGGAACTGGTAGAGCGGACGGACGGTGGCGTCGGTCTTCTCGTACTGGATCTCGGGGTGCGAGGGGGGTTTGGAGGGCTCAGTGTGCATGGGCGGCAAGCTCCTCCATCTCTTTGACCTGAGGGTCGTGTTTCACAAGCAACGGAGCTTTCTCGAGCTGGCGGGCGAAGAGGTAGAGCCACGCGCCGCCGACCGCCACCGGCATCAGCAGGTCGAACGGATGCACCGAGAAGTGCTCGTGCTTGAAGATGGGGGCGATGTTCCAGAACAGGTCGACGAAGCGCAGAGTGAAGAGGAAACCGGCGACCACGGCGAGACGGCTCGCGTTCTTCTTGAGACCCGCGGAGAGCAGGGTCAGGAAAGGAAGGAAGAAATGCAGCCCGACCAGGAGGAAGGTGAGGGTGGGCCAGCCGCCCAGGGAACGGTGGAGGTACCACGTGGTTTCCTCGGGGAGGTTCCCCGACCAGATGATCAGGAACTGCGAGAGGTTCACGTAGCCCCACAGCATGACGAAGGCGAAGAGGAATTTGCCGAGGTCATGGAAGAGGGTGGAGGTCGCGACTCGATCCAGGGGGGCATGGGTGTAGAGACGCGAGACCACCATGATGCACAGGCACCACGCGGAGAGCGCCTGGCCGACCATGAAGAGGATGCCCCAGATCGTGGAGTACCAGTGCGGGTCGAGGGACATGCCCCAGTCGACGCCCGCGAAAGTGATCACGAGGGCCTGGGCGAGGAGGCCCCAGCCCGACATCCGGCGCATCTTCTCGGCATACTCGCGGTCGCCCGTCTCGTCGTACTTCCACGAAAGCGAGGTGAGGGTGCGCGCCATGAGGGCCCAGAAGAGGAAGTAGAAAAGCGCGCGGCCCGTGAAGAAGGGCACGTTGAGATAGGCCCCCTTCTTGTGAACGACCTCGGCGAGGTGGTGATCGGCGGCGATGCGGACGGGGTCGGCCCAGGAGTACAGGTGCGCCATTCCGAGCAGGATCGGAATGAAGAAGAGGGGCATGAAGTAGATGGTGCGGGCGCCCGCTTCGAACAGGCGACGCAGCAGGATCCCCCAATGCCCGCCCGACTGGTGCTGGATCATCAGCATCGAGAGGCAGCCGATGGAGACGCCGAACCAGAGCAGGAACGCGGGCAGGTAGCTCTGAACGAGCTGCTGAGGATTCGAGTAGCCGGTGACCGCCAGGGCCCCTGCGACAAGCGCGACAAGACCGGAGATTCTCCGGAGCGAAACGACCGGGGCCGGCATGGCGATCGTCGAGGCAACGGGCTCGGGAGTCACGGTTTCCTCGTGGTGGGCCGACATCAGTGGCGAGCCTCGGGTGCGGCCGGTTTCGCTTCGGCCGCGTGGGCTTCGGGCAGATTGCGGCCGGAAGTGACGGCCTCACGCTGGTCCTCGGGAATATCGGTCAGGGCGGCGTGGCGGGAGAGCTGAAGCGCCCGGACATAGGCGACGATCGCCCAGCGGTCTTTCACCGGGATCTGCGGACCGGCGGGCGGCATGACGCCGAAGCCGTTGGTGATCACGTCGAACCAGTAGCCGTTGGTTTCGTTGCGGAGTCTCTCGAGGTGGTGCGAGGCCGCGACCTTGAAACCGCGCTGGACCACCATGCCGTTGCCGAGGCCGGTGGCGCCGTGGCACGGTGCGCAGAAGATGTCGTAGCGTTCCTTGCCGCGCTGCAGCGTCGCCGCATCGATCGCGAAGGGGAACGTGGTCGCGAACTTGCCGTCGATCCGGCCGCGATAGAGATGATCGTCTTCGTTCAACTGGCCGCGCGCGACCGTGCCCTCGACGGGAAGACGTCCGGTGCGGCCGTCCACGAAGAAGGCCGACTTCGACTGGGGCTTCGACTTCGGCTGGTCGTGCATGTCCTGACGGCAGCCGGCGCCGAGCAGGGCCAGACCGCCGAGAAGGATCAAGGAGGATCGCGTCACGCGGGGATCTCCTTGACGAAGGTGGGATTGAGCGTCTTCAAGAGCTCGGCGGTGCGGGCGGGGTCGAACTTGGGATCGGTCGCTTCGATCACGATGTAGAACCTGTCGTTCGAGGCGCTCTTCGCGAACTCTTCGATATTGAAGACCGGGTGATAGGGCCGCGGGAAGCCGTTCAGGGCCAGCATGCCGAGTACCGCGCCGAACGAGGCGAAGAGAACCGTGGTTTCGAACGTGGGCGGGATGAAGGAAACCCAGGAATGAAACGGGCGTCCGCCGATGTTCATGGGATAGGCGATGACCGAGGACCAGTACTGCAGGCCGTAACCCGCGAGGAAGCCGGTGATACCGCCGCCGAGGACGATGGTCGGCACCCACGAATGGTGCTGGTCGAGTTCGTGGATGAGCGACTCCATGGGATAGGGCGAGTAGCCGTCCACCTTCTTGTAGCCCGCGGT
Organism: uncultured Acidobacteriota bacterium; assembly: GCA_964494295.1. Lineage (GTDB taxonomy): Bacteria > Acidobacteriota > Vicinamibacteria > Fen-336 > JAGNNV01 > JAGNNV01. Next base: position 1,704 of record CAZBTT010000217.1, on the reverse strand, counting down.
GCGCACCGCTCGCGCGGCCTGGACCACGCCATCGGCGGTGGTGAACTCGGCCATCAGACCGTAAACGCCGGTCGGCTCGGGCGAGCGCGCCCAGCTCACCATTTCCTTCAGATCATGAAGGAGACGTGAGGGGGTGTAGCCGGATTCGCTCATTGCTTCGCCCTCCCCTCAGCACCCGGCAGGATCATCTTGACCTCAGACATAGGGATGGCAGGCAGGAATCGCACGAAGAGCAGCATGAGGGTGAGGAACAGGCCGCCCGTGCCGATGAAGAACATCCAGTCGAACTCGGTGGCCTTGTAGTAGCCCCACGACGACGGCATGAAGTCGCGGTAGAGCGAGGTCACGATGATGACGAAACGCTCGAGCCACATCCCGACACCCACGAAGAGGGAAACGATGAAGAGCCAGATGGTGTTGGTGCGGGCCTTCTTCGACCACAGGGTGTTGGGGATGACCACGTTGCACAGGATCAGGAGCCAGTAGGACCAGGCGTAGGGGCCGCTGGTGCGGTTTTTCATCATGAACCACTCGAAGAAGTTCCCCGAGTACCAGGCCATGAAGATCTCCATGAAGTAGCCGTAGGCCACGATGAGACCGGTGGCGAGCATGACCTTCGCCATGTTCTCGATATGGCGCATGGTGATGACGTCGTCGAGACGGTAGAGCCAGCGCATGGGGATGGCCAGGTTCAACACCATCGCGAAACCGGCGAACACCGCGCCCGCGACGAAGTAGGGCGGGAAGATGGTGGCGTGCCAGCCGGGGATGAGCGAAACCGAGAAGTCGAAGCTCACGACGGTGTGAACGGAGAGCACGAGCGGGGTGGAGAGTCCGGCGAGAAGGAGGTACGCCTTCTCGTAGTTGGACCAGTGGCGCGCCGAGTTGCGCCAGCCCATGGCCCCCATGCCGTAGAGGATCTTGGCTATGGGGTTCTTCGCGCGGTCGCGCAGGGTTCCGAGATCGGGAATGAGGCCCACGTACCAGAACAGCAGGGAGACCGTTCCGTAGGTCGAGACCGCGAAGACGTCCCAGATGAGCGGGCTGCGGAAGTTCGGCCACAGGCTCATGGTGTTCGGGTAGGGCAGGAGCCAGTAGAACGCGAGCCAGGGGCGGCCGGTATGGAAGAGCGGGTACTGGAGGGCGCACAGCACGGCCGCGAGGGTCATGGCCTCGGCGAAGCGGTTGATGGAGTTGCGCCACTTCTGCTTGAACAGGAGCAGGATCGCGGAGATCAAGGTTCCGGCGTGGCCGATGCCGATCCACCAGACGAAGTTGATGATGTCCATCCCCCAGCCGACCGGGGTGTTCGGGCCCCAAAGCCCGATACCGACGAACAGCAGGCCGAGGATCGCAACCCCGAGACCGCCCGCCATGGCCAGGGAGATGAGAAGGGAGAGCCACCACGCGCGCGGGGTCTCCTTCTCGAGCGTCATGTGCGAGATCTTCTCGGTCACCGAGTCATTGGTATGACCCGGGGCGACGAGAGGCAGCGGGATGTACTTCGGATCCATCGGGGGGGTAACCGCCGATGAGTGGCCGCTAGCCATGAGCCTCAGCCTCCTTCGCCGATTCGGTGTGAAGCTCGGGGTTGGGATTCCTCACCGACGCCAGGTAGCTCGTGCGGGGAAGAGTGTTGAGTTCGTGGAGCAGGGCGTAGTTGCGGGGGCTGGCCTTCTTCTTAGAAACCGCCCAAGAGGGATC
>CAZBTT010000216.1:0-7906 GCA_964494295.1 uncultured Acidobacteriota bacterium | reverse complement strand
AACGCCGGCCTGTCACGCCGGAGGCCGCGGGTTCAAGTCCCGTCCACCCCGCCATCCGCTCGCCCGTTATCGAGCGATCCGCCCGTCGGTTCAGGCTTTTTGCGCTGTCGGCGCCGTGGGCCTGGCCTCGATCAGCTTCTCGCGGATCCGATCGCACAGAACCGAGAGCACGCCGCGCACCACCTCCATGTTCCCCGACATCAGTTCGAGGAACGCTTCGCTGTCCAGCCGGAGGAGGTGGGTGTCGGTGATCGCGGTGACCGACGCGGACCGGGGCTCCGGGTCGAGCACCGCCAGTTCGCCGAACACGCTCTTGTCCTTGAGCCGTTTGAGGTCGAGGCCGCCGTCGTGCACTTTCACCTCTCCCTGCACGATGACGTAAAGGCTTTCTCCCGAATCGCCTTTCGAGAAGATGGTGTCGCCGGCTTTGAACCGGACCTCCTCGGCGAGAGCGGCGACGTCCGCGAGGACATCTTCGGGCGTCCGCGCGAACATCTCCACCGCTTTGAGCGTGATGACTTTCTCGATGAGCAGCATCGGTCCTATTCCCTTCGCGCGAATCAGGCCGCGCAGCGCGCCCAGACTCCATTCTCCGGTTTTTGAAAAGCCCGCGCCAATCGACGTCGCGAGAAAAGACTCGATGGCGTGATCGAGTCCTTCCACCTTCATCCGCGGGGCCGCTTCGAGCGCCGCCGCACGTATCCACGACTCGAGGCCGGGCGAGGGGTCGAGGAAGAGCGCTTTCACCCGCTCGGCGGCGGTGACGCGCGTGAGACCGAGGTCCCTCACGAGATCGGAGTCCAGGTGTCCAACGACGCCGGTGATCGCGGGCATGAAGAGAGCTCTTTCCTCGCGGGAGAGCACGACGTCGAGAATCTCCTCGGCGTAGGCCCGCCGATCCTTGTGTGGGGCATCGATATGAGTTCGCACCGCGATAAGAGCCTTGGGATCGCGGGTCATGCCGAGGAGGAGAAGGATCCGTTCGCGTGTGTTGCGATGCGAACCCAGGAGCGCGCGTCTCAGCGTTTCGGTGCCCGCGGCGCCTTCCAGATCCCGTACCTGGAACAGAGTCCCGAGGGATCTTCGCGCCTCGCCTCTGGCCAGTTCCTCGATGCGCTCCCGATCCTCGCTCGTCACCGCCGCGAAGCGGCCATGGGCGAGAGCCCTGACCACCTCCTGGCGCACCGCGATGTCCTCGATGTCGAGTTTCGATAACAGGAAACGGATGGCCCCTTCGGACCGGCTCCGGCTCACCGCCGAGACCAGGCCACGCCGAACATCGCTGCGCTCAGTGCCCTCGAAGGCCTCGATCATCTGAGGAAGCGCCGCGTCGCCGGCGAGGGCAAGAGCCGCGCGCGAAGCGCCCAGCACGCCACGCTTTGTGACCCGCTGAATCAGGAGCGGAACAAGGTCAGGGTCCTTGAGCTGGCCGGCCGCGAAGATCGCGAGGCGACTCACCGCGACCTCCGGGTCTTCGATCAGCGTCTTCAGAATCGGCGCCTCCGCGGGACCACCGGCGAGCCGGATCAATCGGGCCGCGGCGGCGCGCTGGGCCACATCTTTCGAGAGGGCCATTTCGTGCACCCCGGCCGTCCCGTCCGGGTGCGGCAGCCGGAGAAGGCCGAGAAGGGCCGCCTCCCGCAAAGCCAGAATCGGACTTGTGGAATAGAGAGCCAGTTCCGCATGACTCGCCGCCCCCTCCACCGCGGCCAGCGCCCGGAGGGCCTGTGCTCGGAGGGCGTCTTCGGGGTCCCGCTCCAGCCGTTCACGGAGTTTTCCCGCGATGTCCGCGGGCTTGTGCGCTTCGATTCTTTCGAGCGCGGCCCGGCGGACCGCCTTTGAAGGGTGGGCGGCAAGGTCGCTCAGCATCGGACTCAAGGCGGCCGGCGCGTGATCCCCGAGAATCTGCAGGGCCACGAGGGCGTCCTCTTCCGAGCCCTCCTTAAGTGTGGTGCGGAGCGATTCGATCGCGGACTCGTCGTCGAATGCGAATTCAACGTCCTCGATACGCCCCCGCAGTGCCACCACCAGCGCCCGCACATACTCGACCGCGGCCTGGCGCGCGCTCCACAGCCAGAAGAGGAAACAGGCGAGAAGGGCCCACCCGAAACGCACGGGGTCCGACTGGAACACGGTCGTGAAGAGAACCATGAGCGCGCTCGAGAGCGCTATTCCCACCGGGTTCAGGATCGCATCCACCGCGATGGCCAGAGAGAGCCGCCGGTCTTTTGGTATCGGCTGGTACAGGGTCTTGAGCGAAGGATTGTCGATGGGGTGTTTGAGGGTCTTGTAGATGCCCTGGTTCAAGACGACGAGCCAGAACACCGGATCGGGGCCGAGGGCAAGACCGCCCGCGATCAGCAGAAGCGTGGTGCAGACCACATGGGCGCCCGGAAGGATCAGAAGACCGCGATGAACGCCGAAAGCCGCGAGCACCCGTCCGGAAAGAAATACGCGGGTGAAAAGGGACGCGCATTGTGAAACCCCGGAGAAGAGGGCGAAGAAAGACGCCACTTCCTTCGCGTCTTCGAACCGGCTCTTCACCTGCTGCAGGAAGGCGAAGTCGACGAGGTATTTCCCGAGGATGCCGCAAAACGCCACGATGAGAACGAAACGCAGATAGGGATCCTGAACGAGCGAGCCGATCGAGGAGCGGGCCTCCCTCTGAGCGGTGGTCTGCTTCGGCCCCTCGTCCGTGGGAATCATCGGCAGGATGCGGCGCAGGACGATGACGCAGAGCATCAGGGCGAAAGCGGACAGGATGAGCAGGTTCGGGACGCCGCCCAGGGTCAGGAGGAAAGGCACGGAGAACGAGCCGACGATCCGCGCCACCACCTCGCCCGTGCCGACGAAGCCGAACAGGCGTTTCGCCTGGCGCAGGTCATAGAGTCTTCCCGCGACGGCCCAGTATTCGAGATCGGTCAGGATGGACAGGACGCGATAGAAGACCATCGCGAAGAAGAAGAGGCCCGCGGCCTGGGTGAAGAAGAGGGCGCCGCGGAGCGCGGTCACCACGACCAGGAGGCTCACCAGAGTTCCCGTCATGAGTGCCGGGAACGAGAGGCGGTTCTGGAGCCGCGAGTAACCCCAGCCGGTGGCCGCGGAGAGAGCGGCGGCGGCGAGATAGACCGATGGGAGGGCCGAGGCTCCGAACTGGCCGAGGAAAAGGGCGGCGGCCGCGGTCTCGAAGAAGACGGTGCCAAAACCCATGAACGCGGAATGGGCGAGCATGAGGGCCGCGCCGTGTTGCTCGGCGGGTTCGACGCCGAAGCGCGACCACACAGTCTTCCCGGGCGTGGTGTTCATGGGACCGGCGGGCATTGGAATCGGGTCAGACTAATGGAACGCCAAGAAAAAAGGCGACCGACCCCGAGGACGAATGGATCGGTCGCCGGCTCGAGTGTCTCGAGCGGTTTACGGACTACTGCTTGGCGGGTTCGGCGGGAGCAGCAGCGGCGGCGGGAGCCATGCCGAGCTTGGCCATGAGCTCCTCAGCGGATGCCTTGACCTGGGTCGCCTTGGCGACCGCGGTGACGACATCGCCCGCGGCGAACGCGGCGCCGGCTTCCGTCCAGATCGCGGTGGCGCCATCGAGCGAGGTCTTCGCCGCTTCGACACCGGCCTTGTCCAGACCCGCGGGGAGCTTCCGGGCGGAGGAGAGCTCCATCACCTTCTTCGTGATGTCAGCGACCATCGCGGGAAGGGTGCCTTCCATCGCCTTCCATGACTCCATGAGCTCCGTCTTCTTGGCGCCGGCGGCCTGCACGACCGCACTCGCCTGAGCCGGGATACCCTGAGCCGCCTCGAGGGCGCCCTTGTAATCGCCGCCGTCGAACTTGGTCTTAGCACCTGCGGCCGCGTCGGCCAGGGCCTTGAACTGCTCGGGGACGTACTTCTCGCCTTCAGGGCGAGCACTGGCAACCGCGGTGTCCGCCGCGGTGAGAGCGGCCTGGGCCGGACCCTTGCCGCAGGCAACGGCCGCCATGGCCGCGAGGGTTACGAACGCAAAAGTCTTCATTAAACGCACTTCTTTACTCTCTTTCAGTTACGGGATGAGACGGCCTTTTGGGGATACTCAATTCCTTCAAGCATGGCCGAAAAGCTGGTCGGGTTTGCGGCCACACGGCCGCCGGCGGGGATTTTAGCAGGCCGCATGGATGGCTGGGGGCTCCGGCCGATGGTACCCTCGTGACCCTGAATGCTGCGGAAAATCGCCATCCTCGGGGCCAACGGCTTTGTCGGGAAGCAGGTTCTGGCCGAGGCTTCTCGGAGGGGGATCGAGGCGATCGGCGTGATTCGCACCCAGAGCGCGGCCAATACCGTCGAGTCCCTCGGCGGCGTTCCCGTCCGGGTAGTGAACCTGCAACGAGCCGAGACCGAATCGCTCGTCCCTCGGCTCTCCGGCTGTGATGGGCTCATCTATACCGCCTCGGTAGCCACGGGCGCGCCGGGCGCCGATCGCACCGATCCCGCGGGACTCGCCAACGTTCTCGCCGCTTGTCGAGAGGCGGGCGTGCCGTCGGTTGTCTTCTTCAGTGGCCTCGGCATTGGCCACTACGGCCTGTCGCGCCACTGCACTAATCCGTACTTTCTGGCCAAGATGGCGGGCGAGGTGGAGCTTTTCCGCTCCGGGCTTCCGTCGATGGTTTTCCGACCCTCCTACATTTTCGGGCCGGGGGATGAGTTCCTGACTCCCCTGATCGGCCGGATTCTCGCGGAGGCTGCGATCGAAATCCCGGGCGATGGAACGTACCGCCTCCAGCCGATTTCGGTTGAGGATGCGGCTCGCGCATCCCTCGCGGCCCTGGCCACGTCCGGACCCTCGCACCGTGTCGTCGACCTCGTCGGCCCCGAGGTCCTTTCGTATCGGGAGCTGATACTTCGGATCGCATCGGCCGTGGGAAAGGAGGTTGGCATCTCGGAGCGGTCGGTCGAAGAGGCCATCGCCCTTGCCCGAAACTCGGGCTACTTCGGACTGCGAGCCCACGATCTCGACTGTTTGCTTTGCGATGAGATCGCAAGTCCGCGGCCGGTGACGGACCTCCTCGAGGCGCCGCTTGAAGGGCTGGACGTGGTCATCACGCGAACGGTTGCGGCGGTGCGGGAGGCCGGCGTCAGGGTTCGTCCATGAGCGAAAAACGGCGCGTCGCCGTTGCCTGCGGCGCGCTCTTCCTGATCGCCCTCCTGGTGCGCGGCCTGTACCTGGCCGATGGTCTCGCCCTTCTTCACACTCCCGAGCAGGACGGGTCGCGGATGGCGCGTCGTTACGACGACACCGCGATGGCGATCCTCCGCGGTGATGGAATCCTGTTCCCGAAGGTCTGGGATCCGGCTCGGACCGGCCTGGCGTCGCGTCCCCCGGGTTATCCCCTCTTTCTCGCGCTTGTCTACACGACGGCGGGACGCAGTTTTCCCGTGGTCGCACTCGCGCAGGACATTCTCACGGCACTCGCCGCCCTGCTGGTCTTCGCCTTCGCGTATCGACTGTTCGGCCTCGCCGCGGGCGTGCTTGGCGGCCTTCTCGTCGCGATCTCCCCGCACATCGCCGCGACTTCGAACCTGATTCTCGCGGATGCTGTCGCCTCGATCCCGCTTCTCGTCGCGTTCTTCGTAGCACTCCCCGCGATCCAGGGTGGCATCTCCGAGCGCCATACCATCCTGAGGCTCCTGGCCATGGGCGCGCTCATCGGCGTGGGCGTCTGGATCCGGCCGAATGTCGTCCTGCTGGGGCCCTTTGCCGCAGTTTTCCTGTTCTTCCTGCTCGGTCGCAACAAACGCGCGCTGCTTCTTTCAATCATGGTCGCGGCCACATCCCTGCTCGTGGTTTCCCCGATCACTCTGCGCAACTGGCTGGTGTTCGGCGAGTTCGTGCCCGTGAGCATCAATGGAGGCATCACGCTCTGGCAGGGAGTCGCGGATGCGGGCGGCCGCGAGTTCGGCGCGCGGGTCTGGGACAAGCAGGTGATCGCCGAAGAGGCCGAGCGTTATGGGCGGCCCGATTACCTCCAGTGGTGGGCGGAGCCCGAGGGAATCGCCCGCGACCGCGATCGATATCGGCGCGCCACCGAGGTCATCAAGGCCCGACCCTTCTGGTACGCACGCGCGATGCTGCGGCGAATGGCGATGATGCTTCTTTTCACCGACGGGCCGCCCCCCCTTCTGCCCAATGGGGCCCCGATCGCGACCCCGGATCGCGAGATGCCCCCACTTCCGCGAGCACCCGAAATCGATGTGGCGATTGACGAGCCAGGCTTTGCGGCACGCGCCGGCATGGCCTCGTTCCTGCGCACGCCCCTGCGATGGATCCATGCGGCCTGGTTCCTCGTCCCCATCCTGGTTCTCGTGGGCGTCATCGTTTCGATGAAGACCGCCGCCAAAGCCACGCTCCTCTGGCTCATCGTCCCGCTCTATTACCTGGTCTTCGAATCTCCTTTTCTGTACGAATGGCGGGTGGCGGTTCCGATGCAATACTTCCTCCTGCCGTTTGCGGCGAAAGCGCTTGCCGAAGCCGGCAGTCTTGTTTCCAGACGAGGAGGTTCCAGATGACGCGACGTATGGCGCCGACCATGGTCGTGCTGCTGGCGCTTGCCGGGAGCGCCCAAGCACAGGTGCTGCGACCCGACGGCACGGCCGACTTCACGAAGTACCACGATGCCGCGGAAGCGGCAACGTTCCTCAAGCAGATCGAAGCGAAATATCCGGACCTCGCCCGGGTGTCGTCGATCGGCAGCAGTTTCAAGGGACAGGATCTTTGGGTCGTGGAATTGACGAGCCGCAAGATCAAGACGCCCGGTGAGAAGCCGGGCTACTACATCGACGGCGGCGTTCACGCCGGCGAACTCGCGGGTTCCGAGATGGTGCTCTACCTCATCTGGCACTACGCCTCGAAATACGGCAAGGATCCCGCGGTCACGGAGCTGCTCGACACGCGCACCCTCTATCTGCGGCCGAAGTTCAACCCCGATGGTTCCGATCACGCGCTCAAGAACCCCGACAACCTGCGCTCAACGGTGAAGCCCTGGGACGAGGACAACGACGGCCTTCTCGATGAAGACAAGGCCGATGACCTCGATGGCGACGGCGCCACCACCCAGATGCGGATGAAGAGCCCCAACGGGATGTTCAAGCTTTCGAAAGAGGATCCCCGGATCATGATTCCGCGTGGGCCCGGCGAGTCCGGGGGCGAGTACTACCTCGTGCTCTCGGAGGGCGTCGACAACGACGGTGATGGTTCGTTCAACGAGGACGGCGTCGGCGGCATCGACATGAACCGCAACTTCCCGCGCACCTGGGCCCTGCCCTACATGCAGAACGGGGCGGGCGCTTTCCCGCTTTCCGAAAACGAGACGCGGGCTACCCTCGACTTCATGGTGGCCCATCCCAACATCACGGGAATCGTGCACAACCACACCGCGGGAGGATTTCTCTACAAGCTCCCCTCGACCGAACCCCACGGGAACCACGAGGCTGATGACTTGCGCCTCGTCACTCAATTCGCTGACCGCTTCACCGCCATCACCGGGCAACCGTCCGAGGAGTCGTGGGCGGGCGATGGCGTTTCAAGGCACGGGACGCTGATCAGCTGGGGCTACTTCGACTTTGGCGTGATCGGCTGGGTGCCCGAACACTGGGGAGGTTTCGGCCGCGACTACAACAACGACAAACGAGTCACCGAGGCGGAGCGGCTCAAGTGGAACGATGAGGAGCTCAAGGGTGCGGGTTTCGCGCCGTGGAAGGCGTTCAAGCACCCGCAACTCGGCGATGTCGAGATCGGCGGGTGGCGTCGCAAGTTCACTCAGCAGAATCCTCCCCCCGCCATGCTCGAAGCCGAGATCGCGATGAAGGTTCCCTGGTTCACCGAGATGGCGATGGTGTCGCCGCTCGTCGCGATAAAGGATGCGAAAGC
>CAZBTT010000215.1:5683-7921 GCA_964494295.1 uncultured Acidobacteriota bacterium | reverse complement strand
CCCTTGGCCCGGCTGGCCGAGGTCAAGGCCGACACCGGGCCGTCGCAGATCAGCCGCGAGGCCGTTCACCGGCGCATCGTGGTGGAAGCCAACGTCCGCGGACGGGACGTGTCTTCGTTCGTGGCCGAAGCCGCCGCGACGCTCGGAAAGGAGGTTCAGATCCCTACTGGCTACTACCTCGAATGGGGCGGCCAATTCGAGAACCTCCAGGCCGCCACCCGGCGCTTGATGATCGTGGTGCCCCTGGCCTTGGCGCTCATCTTCGCCATGCTCTATTTCATGTTCGGCTCGTTCGGTCCGGCTGCGCTCATCTATCTCAACGTGCCGTTCGCCGCCGTCGGGGGAGTTTTCGCGCTCGGCCTGCGGGACCTTCCCTTCTCGATCTCCGCCGGGGTCGGCTTCATCGCTCTCTTCGGCGTGGCTGTCCTCAATGGCCTCGTCCTGGTGAGCCAGATCCGGGAGCTTGAATCGAGTTCCGATCTTCCGATCGAAGACGTGCTGCGGCAAGCCTGCGCCCTTCGAATGCGGCCCGTGCTCATGACCGCGCTCGTGGCCTCCCTCGGGTTCGTTCCGATGGCGCTCGCAACCGGTTCGGGAGCGGAAGTGCAACGGCCTCTCGCGACCGTGGTGATCGGCGGCCTGGTCACCTGCACGCTTCTGACCCTGTTTGTTCTTCCCACCGTCTACGGAATTCTCCGTCGCCGTTTCCCCGAAAAGTAAGGAACGCACCCATGAAGTGTTCTCAACCAAGCCTCGGCAGGCACGACAGCGAGGCGACACCATGAAAGCAGACGCCATGCAGTTTGTCGTCGCCTTTATTCGGCCGTTGACTCTGGGCCGCGTCGTTGATGCGGTTCGGCATCTTCCCGGCTTTCCGGGGATGAGCGTCATGGACGTAGGGGGTTTCGGTTCCGATGAAGCTCACTTGCCGAGAAAAGGCGAGCGATCGGAAGTCCATCCCTTTGAGCCGATCCTGCGGCTCGAGGTGTTCTGTCAATCGGCGGATCTCATCGCCGTCATCGAGGCGATTCGCAAAGCCGCCTACACCGGCCACCCTGGTGACGGGAAGATCTTTGCGGGGCCCGTGGATGTCGCCTGTCGCATTCGTTCGGGTGAAACGGGCGTCAGCTCTCTCATGCCCAGCACCGAACTGTGACGGAGGAGAAGACAATGACCGCTCTGCGCTTCCGGGTTCGTGGCATGGACTGTGCCGAGGAGGTCGGGGTGCTGCGGGAGGCCCTCGGCGCCCTGGTCGGACAGGGTGGCGATATGGCGTTCGACGTGCTGAACGGCCGGATGATCATCACTCCGGGCAGCGGCGCGTCGGATGAGTCGACCATCATCGCGGCGGTGCGCGCCACGGGCATGACGGCGGAGCCCTGGACAGACGACGCGGCCGACGGAGTGGCTGACGGAAGTTCGCAGCAGCAGGGCCGCACGCTGCTCACCGCGACAAGCGGGCTCGCGCTGGGACTCGGATTCGGATACCACGCATGGCGCGCGGGCAGCGTCATGGGAGCCCTGGGGTCTGAGGGATTGGGCATCTCGGAGGCGGTGCCCACAATCGCCGCATTCCTATACACGGTCTCGATCGTGGCAGGTGTGCGGTACGTGGTTCCGAAGGCCTGGTTTGCCGCGCGTCACGGACGTCCGGACATGAACGTCCTGATGACGATCGCGGTCGCCGGCGCGGTGGGAATCGGAGAATGGTTCGAGGCGGCCACGGTGTCGTTCCTGTTCGCAGTTTCCCTGGCCCTCGAGTCCTGGAGCGTGGGACGCGCGCAGCGCGCCGTTGCCAAGCTGATGGAGCTGGCTCCTTTGACCGTGCGCTTGCGCCTTCCCGACGGGAGCGAGCGTGAGGTGCGGGCCGAGGAGGCGACGATCGGCGCGACCTTCGTTGTATGGCCCGGCGAGCGTGTGCCCCTCGACGGCACGGTGAAGAAGGGCGAGAGCGACATCAACCAGGCTCCGATCACGGGCGAGAGTTTGCCCGTCTCCAAGGTGCCGGGCTCGGTGGTCTATGCCGGCACGATCAACGGCGACGGTGCGATCGAAGCGGAAGCCACGAAGGTCGCGGGCAACACCACACTCGCCAACATTATCCGCATGGTCGGCGACGCGCAGTCGAAGCGGGCGCCTTCCGAGCAATGGGTCGAGAAGTTCGCGCGCGTCTACACCCCGGTGGTGCTTGCCCTGGCGGTCGCGGTTCTCCTGGTCCCCCCGTTGTTTTTCGGCGGG
>CAZBTT010000215.1:0-5673 GCA_964494295.1 uncultured Acidobacteriota bacterium | reverse complement strand
CTCGTCATCGGCTGTCCCTGCGCGCTTGTGATCTCGACGCCGGTCACGAGCGTGGCCGGACTTGCCGCCGCGGCTCGGAACGGCGTGCTCGTGAAGGGCGGCGCCCACCTGGAGATGGCGGGGCGCCTCAAGGCCCTCGCACTCGACAAGACGGGCACGCTCACGCGAGGTGAGCCGGCGGTCGTCGAAGTCGTGTCGTGGGACGACCATGGCGAGTCGCGCCTGCTGGAGCGGGTCGCGGCCATGGAAGCTCGTAGCGATCATCCGCTGGCGCGCGCGATCGTCGCCTATGCCAAGGGGCGAGGGATCGCGGTCAATCCCGCGACCGACTTCAAGATCGTGCAGGGCAAGGGCGCCACCGCCATGTTCGGGACCGAGCTGTACTGGCTGGGCTCCCACCGCTATCTGGAGGAGCGCGGCCAGGAGACCCTCAAGGTGCATCGGCAACTCGAAGCCATGGCCGGCAAGGGTCGCACCGTGGTGCTTGTCGGAGACAACAACCACGTTTGCGGCCTGATCGGGCTCGCGGACGAGGTGCGACCCGAATCGAAGGCCATGGTCACCCGCCTGCGCTCCGCGGGCATCGAGCACGTGGTCATGCTCACCGGCGACAACCGTGGCACCGCCGAGAACATCGCAAGCCAGACCGGTGTCGACGAGATCGCCGCCGACTTGCTCCCCGAGGACAAGGTCGGAGCCATCGAGCGGCTGCTGACGAAGTACGGCACCGTGGGCATGGTCGGCGACGGTGTCAACGACGCGCCCGCGCTGGGCCGGGCCAGCCTCGGGATCGCCATGGGCGCTGCAGGCAGCGACTCGGCGATCGAGACCGCTGATATCGCACTCATGTCCGACGATCTCTCGCGGCTTCCCTGGCTGATCGAGCACTCCCGTCGGACCCTCGCTATCGTGCGGCAGAACATCGCGTTCTCGCTGCTGGTCAAAGCCACGTTCGTTGGGCTCACCGTCTTCGGGCAGGCATCCCTCTGGGCCGCCATCACGGCCGACATGGGGGCGTCGCTGCTGGTGGTCGCGAACGGCCTGCGGCTCCTGCGATCGAAAGCCCAATGATGTGGTACGCCCGGGCGAGGGCGCTGCTTCGCACGGTGCCTCAGCCCAGCGCAGAATTGCTGGAGCAGTTCTACGGCAAACTCGATTTAGATCTCAGGCCCGAATTCTGCGACGAGCGCGGTCACCGCCGAGCCTAGGTTGCCGAGACAACAACTGCCCTGCGGGTTCTTGATCTCGCAGGCGCAGCGGCCGGCCTTGACGTGCGCGCTCACGCGTTTTGGGGCCGTGGATCCGCCGGTCTCCTGGATCTCGCGGCGCAGATCGGCCTCGCCGATCTGGAAGCAGTAGCAGACGGTCCGGTCGACGCCGGCCTGCTTTTGAAAGACGGGGACGGCGACGGCATCAACGCCGAAGGTTTCGCCTTGGGCAAAGTAGGCGATCGGGCACGAGGCAGTGGGACAGAAGCGATGACCACGCGCAGACATGGTCGCGAGAGCCTCGGGACGAAGGAGGGCTTTTATCGTTATCGCATCGACTCTCCTTCCTGGCTGGTCGCACTTCGGACAAAGCTGCGGGCCTTCCGCGGGTTGGGCTTCGGCGAGGCAGCAATCGGACAACGACTACTTCGCCTTCGGGACTTCGACGGGCGTCTTCACCGAAGCCTCGAACCCAGTCTTTGAAACGGACTCCGCGATCTTCTTCGGGTCGGTCTTCAAGGCATCGTAGGTGACAACCGCCTCGGCCTTTTCGTAGCTCACGTCGAACGTCGAGACGCCCTCGGTTCGCTTGAGCTGGATTTTCACCGCTCCGACGCACCCGCCGCAGGTCATGCCTTTGATGGCCAACGTGGTTTGCGTCAAAGTCGCCGCATGCGCGAGTGAGGCGAACGCGAGCCCGGCAATGGTCAATAGTGAAAGCTTCTTCATGGGCTTGATACTCCTTCAGAACAGGTAGGTCGAGTACAACGGGAACGTGGTTGTGAGCAGCACAAAAAGCGCGGCCACCCACAAGGTCGCTTTGCCTGCGCGATTGGCGGCAGGCATCTCACAGGCCTCGCCCGGCCCGCATTCCGGTCGAGTGGGCCGGTAGGTCGAGTAGAAGGCGCCAGCGAGCAGCACGTACGTCGCCATCAGAAAATACGGACGGAGCGGCTCCAACCGCTGGGCGGCGGCAGCGCCGGCGATTCCGAGCGTCGCGAAGACGAGCGGGCCGCTGCAACAGGCCGAGGACAGGATCCCCAGAGCGACCGAACCCAAAAGAGGCCCGCGCGGCGTCTTCATCTGGTCGCCTTCTTCATTCGGGGCCCCTCGGCAAAGCTCAAGACCACCGGGCAAGACTCAGCGCCTTCATCGCACAAGGCGAGCCCCTTCGCGAGTTCGCGACGGAAAGCGGTCAGCTCCGCGATCCGCTGGTCGATCGCTCCGATTCGACTTCTGAGGCGCTCGGCCACCCGACGGCAGGCGCCAGGCGTCCGTAAACGCTGGACACGCAGAAGCTCTCGAATGTCGTCGAGGGTCAGGCCCACCGACTGCGCACGCTGAATGAACTGGATGCGCTGAGCGTCCGGTTCCCCATAGAGCCGGTAGCCCGCATCCGAACGCAGGGGCGGAGAGATGAGTCCCTCGCGCTCGTAGAAGCGGAGCGTGTCGCGCGAAACCCCACACCGCTTGGCCAGATCACCGATTTTCAAGATCGCAGTCCATCTGGCCACAGGCTAAGCCCTGGACCCAAGTCCAAGGTCAAGCTTTTTCCATCACCGCGACCGGGCGGGTGGTCCAAGGTTTCGAACCTGCTCAAAGGTCGATTGCGCGATCGCGCCCTCCTCATCGGTCGGAATCACCCAGACTTGCGGCACGCTGCCCTCTACGCTGATCTGCCTTGCTGCGCCACCGCTCGCGGCCCGATTGCGTCGGCCATCCAGACGCAGCCCGAGGAACCCCAGTCTTCGACAAATGCGGCGGCGGATAGAAGGGGAATGTTCACCCATGCCACCAGTGAAAGCGACCGCGTCCAGTCCTTGAAGCGCCGCAGCGAACGCGCCAATGTACTTGCAGGCGCGGTAAGCGAAGATCTCCAAAGCCAGCTCCGCGCGCTTGTCATTCTTGAGCGCCGCCCGCTCCAGGTCGTGTAGATCCGCGCTCAGCCCGGACAGACCATGCAGGCCGCTTTGATGATTCAGAAGGTCGTCCACCTGGCCCACGGTCATGCCGACCGCTCGGATGAGGTACACGAGAAGGCCGGGATCCACGTCGCCCGAGCGAGTGCCCATGACCAGGCCTTCCATCGGAGTGAACCCCATGCTGGTGTCAATGCTTCGGCCATCCCGGACGGCGCAGACACTGGCGCCGTTGCCAAGGTGACAGGTAATGACCTTGGAGCCCTTGGCGCCCCGCCCCAGATGGTTGATGAGTTCCCTGGATACGTAGGCGTGGGAGATGCCGTGAAAGCCGTAGCGGCGCAAACCGTAGCGGGCGCAAAGCTCGACCGGCAGAGCGTAGGTGCTCGCCACTTCCGGCAGGGTCTGGTGGAAGGCGGTGTCGAACACGGCGATCACCGGAGTTCCAGGAAGCGATTGCCGCACCTGCTTAAGCACCGCGATGTCCGTAGGAATGTGCAACGGAGCCAGTTTCTTGAGAGTACCTAGCTCGTCGAGCACCGACGCGGTGACGAGCGTCGGTGCTATGAGCCCGGGACCACCGTGCACAACGCGACACCCGACCGCGTCGATAGACGCCGGCGAGCGAGCGTCTCCCTCAGGCCGCGAGAGAAGGCGGCGGATGATCTGTTTCGCCGCCTGCCCTGACCCTTTCGCCGCAACCGGCTCGATCTTGGGCTCCTGTCCGGTCACAAACATCTTCAGTTCAGATCGCGGCGTTCCTATCCGATCGACGAGGCCGCGTGCCAACAGCGTCGCCGCGGGCATCTGATACAGGCCGAACTTCAGCGTCGCGCTGCCGGGGTTCAAGACCAGAACGCGAAGGCTCAATAGGGCCACTTCCAGTTGCGAATCTCGGGCATGTCGTCGCCGTGCTGACGAATGTATTGCTTGTGAGCGAGGAGCTCGTCCTGCATCGCCGTCTTGACGCGCGCTGACGTCGAGCCCAGCCGCGGAACCCGGTCAACCACGTCCATCACGAGATGGAACCGGTCCAGGTCGTTCAGCACCGTCATGTCGAAGGGCGTTGTGGTCGTGCCCTCTTCCTTGAAGCCGCGTACATGGAGGTTGCCGTGGTTGGTCCGGCGATACGTGAGCCGGTGAATCAGGGCCGGATACCCGTGATAGGCGAAGACGATCGGCTTGCTGGTCGTGAAAAGCCGGTCGAAGTCTTTGTCGCTCAAACCGTGGGGATGCTCGCTCGAGGGTTGGAGCTTCATCAGATCCACCACGTTGATCACCCGGATTTTCAGTTTCGGGAAGGCCTCACGAAGCAGTTGTACCGCAGCGAGGGTTTCGAGTGTGGGGACGTCGCCCGCGCAGGCCATCACGACATCCGGCTCGCCGCCCCCCTCGTTGCTGGCCCACGACCAGCGGCCAATGCCGGCCGTGCAATGTTTGATGGCGGCGTCCATGTCGAGCCACTGCGGCATGGGCTGTTTGCCGGCCACGATCACGTTCACGTAGTTCCGGCTGCGCAGGCAGTGATCCGTCACCGAGAGCAGAGTGTTCGCGTCGGGCGGCAGATACACGCGAACGACTCCGGCTTTCTTGTTGGCCACCAGATCGATGAACCCCGGGTCCTGGTGCGAGAAGCCGTTGTGATCCTGCCGCCACACGTGCGAGGACAGCAGATAGTTGAGCGAAGCGATGGGCCGGCGCCAGGGAATCTTGCCAGCGACGTCCAGCCACTTCGCGTGCTGGTTGAACATCGAGTCGATGATGTGGATGAACGCCTCGTAGCAGGAGAAGAAGCCGTGCCGGCCGGTGAGCAGATAGCCCTCTAGCCAGCCTTCGCACTGATGCTCGCTCAATATCTCCATCACGCGGCCATCGGGGGCGACGTGGTCGTCGCCTCGGAGAATTTCCGCCGTCGAGCAACGATCCGTTACCTCGAACACCGCGCCCCAGCGGTTCGAGGTTGTTTCGTCCGGGCTGAAGACGCGGAAATTCGTTCTATTGCTTTTCACGACGTCGCGGATGAACTCACCCTGGACCCGGGTGGCTTCACCCTTGAGCGCGCCGGGCGTTCTTACCTTCAGCGCGTAGTCTCGGAAATCCGGCAGCCGCAGGTCGTGCAGGAGAAGACCCCCGTTCGCGTGAGGATTGGCGCTCATCCGGCGCTGGCCTGAGGGCGCCAGTTCGGCGATTTCAGGGCGGAGTCTGCCGCCTGTGTCAAACAGTTCAAGCGGCCGGTAGCTCTTGAGCCATTTCTCCAGGATCTTCACGTGGCCCGGACTCATGTCGCCCATCGGCACTTGATGGGAGCGGAACGTGCCTTCGGCGGGCTTCCCGTCCACCACCTTCGGTCCGGTCCAGCCCTTGGGGGTTCGCAGAATGATAACGGGCCAGCGAGGCCGCTCGATCGCGCCTCCCGAACGGGCCGCGTGCTGAATCGCCTGGATCTCACTCGCCACGGTGTCGAGCGTCCCCGCCATGAGCGGATGCATCATTTTGGAATCGTCACCTTCTACAAAATAGGGCTTGTGGCCGTAGCCGGTGAAGAG
>CAZBTT010000214.1:0-7947 GCA_964494295.1 uncultured Acidobacteriota bacterium | reverse complement strand
CAACAGTAGCAGCCTCACCGCCTGCGGGGACTAAGGGATCGACGGCATCCATGTGAACGGAGGCGACGCGGGCTGGGTGACCGATGAGGACCACTCGATTCACGCCGATCGGAAAAAAGTCGAATTCGACTTCGCACCTCCCCTCGACATCGCCGATGGCGCGGCCCGCGTCTGCGACCCCTTCTTTGCGGGGCTGATCACCGGCGAGCACATCTGCGGGAAGTTTCTGAAGGACTACAAGCCGTCGAACTGGTAGCGGGCCCGGGACGTTCTAAGATCCCGATACCCCCCGAAGCCGGATCCTGGAACCCTTCCAAACGATGGATGAAATAGCGCCCGCCAAGAGCACGAACCTGCATGCGCCGGAGTGTGCCCCGGAGGGCGTCCTCGTGTTCGCGACCCGGCCCCGCCGCGAGACCGAGTCCGCGTTCTCTCTGGTGGAACTGCTGATCGTCATTTCCGTGCTCGGCATCCTGGCTGCGATCGCGGTGCCTCAGCTCCTGGCCGCGCGAAGGCTCGCGGCGGAGCGGAGTGTCGCGGCCACCCTGCGGACGATGGTCGCGGAGCAGCAGCTCTTCTTCCTCAATCCCGCGCCGCTTCCTCCTTCCGCGATGGGGGACCCGACCCGCCGCTATGCCCGCCTTCACGAACTGAACGCGTACATGCACCACGCCCTTGGGACAGACGCGGGGAGCCTCTTCGTGGACGCGCCCGGAGTCCGGTACTCGATGGTGCCCTTGTGGCCGAGCACCGAATCCCTGCGCGGGGGTTTCACCATCCAGGCCTCGGAGCAGAACATGGCACGGGGCTTCATCTACGAAATTGACGAATCGGGCCGGGTGGTGAAGATCCGGTGAGCCCGCCGACCCCCGTGGACGTCGCCGTCATGGCGACCCTCGAACGACGGTTCAAGGCGCGAGTGTCGCTTGCGATCTCGCTCGCTCGCGCCTACCGCTTCGCCCTCGAGCTCGAGCCCTTCGTGAGCTCCGGCCGCGACCCCTTCGTCGAAGCCGCGACCGCCCTTCGGGCCTGGCGTGTGGCCCTTCGAAAGCAGGATGCCGAGGGGGCCCTCGATGCGATCGAACACACCTGGCCGGCCCTTGAAGCGTGCCGCGCGCGGGTGATGGCGCGCGACGCGGCCATCGAGGCGTTTCGCGTGCGATGGGCGTGCGAAAACGCGCCTCTGCGGCATCAGACGGTTGACGCGCTCGCCCGCTTCTACCGGCTCCTGCCTCTGTCCAGCGGTTCCCAGAGCAAGTACGAATATGTCCTGACGCGAAGGCTCGCCGGCCCGATCGGTCCGGAGCGGCGGCTCGCCCCAACGGAGGAACTGCGGGACGCGGTGAGGGCGCTCGAGGCCTCGTGGGGGGCGACGCCGGTCGTGGTCGACGAAGGCGAGGTGGCCATGGTGATCGGCGCCCTTCGCTCATTCGCCAGCGAAGCCGCGAGTCAGCCGGATGCCGCGCGTTTCACCAGCAGCGCGGTCTTGCGTCGGTTCGGCGCCTTCAAGTCCTCGATCGGCGACCAGCTCTTCGATCCCCGCGTGAGCGTCGCCGTGGTGGAGACCAACGTCGCGGTCCTGAACGTTCTGAATCAGCTCCTCGCGGATGCGGGCGGCCAACCCATCCGCGGAAAGGGCGCGGAGCGCCGCGCCCTTGCTGCGCCGCGATCGACGCCTGCGGCCGCGCCGCTTCAAGCGACGGAGCCGGGACCCGCGCCGAGTCCGTCGGCGGACCCGACCGAAGCGTCGCCTGCCCCGCGAGCGGAACCGGTCGTCTCTCCCACTCCGATAAGAGACCGGGCCGATCTGCGCACCGGCGAGATCGACTTGTCCGGCCTGGAGTTGATCCGCTCGATGCGAAAGGCCGCGACTGCATCGGCCGGACCGACCGAGGGCGAAGAGAGCGCGGCCGCTCCTCCTGTGTCGGACATCCAGCCCGGGGCGGACGTCGACACAGCCACAGCACTCCCGGATTCATCGGCCCAGGCGGAACCGCCGCTCCCACGCCGCAAACGGCCCGATCTGCGGACCGGCGAAGTGGACCTTTCCGGCCTCGAACTCGATCGCCTCAGGAAGCAGTTCGATGCCGCGACCCAGGGAGGAAACGAGCTGGCGCCTCCGGTCCCACCAGCGAGCGCCGAGCAGCAGCCTTCGGGACGAGCGTTCGCCCTCGCCCAGCAGGCGGAGAACGCCGCCATCATCGAGCGGTATCTCGCGGCCCCTCGTTCACCCGAAGTCTGGCAACTCGACCTCGACTTCTTCCTGGCTCCCCCAGTCGCGGAGAGCGAGAACGGTAACTACGCGACGGACCGGCGACGCGCCCTGGAGCTGATCCTCGATTCCGACGACCTGATCTGCGCCCTGGAGTATCGGCTCGGCGAGCCGCCTGCTGAACATCGCGCCCAGGTCCGGACGATCGCGAATGCCATGCTCGTGCTTCGCACGTCGCTGCGCCGCGCCGCCGACTCGGTCCAGGAAAAGGCCGGCGCGGCCGAACCTCTTCTCTATGTCGCCGACCATCTTCTTTGGGAGAGGTTGCGCCTCGAAGCCAGCCTCAAGCGAAAGCCCTCGCGGCAGCGTGCGCCGATTCTGCCCAAACGGGCGGCCGCGCAAGAGCCCCCGCCTGCTCCCGCGAGGCCTTCGGCGCGGTCGCTGGGGTTTCTGGTTCGGGCGTTCGTGGGCGCGGTGGCGATCGCCACCCTGGTCGCCTTGAGCACGATCTCCAGCACCGCCCCGCCCGTCGATCCCGATGTCACCATCGTCCAGGTAGCCGGGCTGCCCGGCGCCGCCGTTTTCGACGAGGCGCGGGCCTTCAGGGCGACCCTCTTCGTCACGGCCACCCGGACGTGGCTTCTGCTCGGGCGCGAGGAGCGTCGCGCGATTGTCCGGGGTCTCGGCGCCTTCGCCGTGCAGCGCGGTCTCGACGCAGTCAGCGTTGTGGGTCCGAAGGGCGAGCCGTGGGCGACTTTCAAGGCGGACGAAGTGCTGCTCGACGGCGACCTCTCCGTGGTTGATCTTGCCGCCCGTTGAGGGCTAGCGCGCCACGCGTTCGCTCGACCACACCACCACGTCGATGCGGCGCGCGAAGTGCAAGTGCGCCGGCGGTCCCTGGAGGTCGAGGCCGAAAGACTCCGCCATCGTGTTGATGCGGATCCGCGCCTCCGCCTTTTGCAGGGGCCAGGGTGCGTGGTGAACGTCGTTTCTCCATAACGCGCCGCTTCGGTCCCGCGCGTAGAGGCAATACCGCTCGGTCAGCCAATGCTCGAGGGAACCGGGGGAGGCGCGGTAGACATCCGAGACCGGCTCGTAGCTCGCCTCGAAACTCGCGGGGGCGCGCTGCGACCTGTAGGAGATTCTCTCCACCTCGCGGCGCAGCGAAATCGTCGCGCGAAAATAGGGAAGGTGGAAGAAGCGTCGCGCCGCCCAGACCGCGAGCGCGTTGGTGGCGTCGAGGCTCAGGAACCACACCCCCGGTTTGCCGTCACGCTCCACGTAGGTGCGAACGTTGAGTTCGGGGAAGGCCGAGACCCAGGGGAGATCCGGCACGTAGCGCCGCATCACACCGGTCATCCGAAAGGGAACCACCCCGAGCCACGCGGTGCCGCCGAACTCCTGAACGGCCAGACCGTCTCCAACCAGGGGTCGCAGCAAGGCGGCATCGATCGGCCAGTGGGCGAAAAGCAGATCACGCCAGGACTGACGCCAGGTCCAGGGAGCCTCGGGCAGCGGCCAGGGCCGATGGTCGAGATGCGCGAGGGACGGATGCAGAGTCAGAACCCGTAAAGACGCCGGGCGTTGTCGCGCAACACGGCCTTGCCGATTCGGAGGGCGGTGGCCTCATCGAAGACGCCGTCCCGCACAAGTTCGCTGAGGGCGAGAGTGAGCGCCTCTCTCGCCGCGGGCATGAGCGCCAGATGCTGCACTTCGGCGCCCACGGGGATCGTGGGCGAGCCGCCGGCATCCGTCCCGAACAGGGTTCGGTCCGGGGCGAAGGCCAGGTATTTCCGAAAAGCCGCGGCGAGTTCCGTGGTGGGATAGAGAAAGGGCAGGGCCGACGTATCGACCCACACGTTCGCCTTGTTGCCCGCGAGGTAGGCCGCCTGCTCGATCAGGGGCGCGCCGCCGTGGATCAAAACGAACTGCGTGCCGAAAAACCGCGGGTCGGCGAGGATCTCCTCGAGATTCCGGACGTCGGATTCGATCATGCGGAGGAAGGGACCGCCGCCGTGAGAGGAATGAATCTGCACCGGCAGCTTGAGCCGGCCGGCCTCGAGCATGATGTGCCGCGCGAGATGATCCTGGAGTTCGAGGTAGTCGTTGCGCTCGAGAGGAGAGATGAGTCCGCGGGTGTACAGCTCGGCCGCGCGCGACCGCGGAACGTCGCGGAAGAGAAGAGTCCGGTGGTAGGCATCGTAGAACTTGAGGGCCACCGCGCCCTGCCCTTTCCATCTCGCGAGCTGGGCGTCGACGAAAGCGAGATACGCCGCGAGCGTGCCCGAGGGGCCCTTGAGCCCGGCCGCGGTGAAGAGCCGGCCGATCGCTTCGCGCGCGAGCCTCACGTCCATCGCAACACCGGGATTGCGTGCCTCGATGGATCGACTGTCGAGAGGAAAGAGCAGCGTTGTCGGCTGGGGGACCCACTTGAGGCGATCGTTCTTCGGCGTGATCGGCTCCTCCTGATTCTCGAGCGCCAGCTCCACCCCGGCCAGATCGAGATGTTCGCTCCAGTAGGCGGACTCGCCCCCCGCGCGGGCGATGAGCCCCTCGCGGCGCTCTCGGCCCAGCCGGTCGAGCGCTTCGGCGCGGGCAGGATCCCAGTCGATCCCGAACCGCGACTTGAGTACGCTGACGTGAGACGAAGTGCCCGATCGCAGCAGGAGCGGGACCTCCTGATCGAGGTTTGCGAGGAGAGGCTGTCGCCGGACCAGGTGGGTGTGGTTGTCGATGACCCGGGTGTCCGCGAGGGCCGCGGCGATTCGCTGGAAACGCGCATCGCCCCGCCAGGGCCTTACATTCTCGCCCGGGGTTTGAGCCGAGACCGGACCAGGAGCGAGCAAGGCGATGAACGAGACGGCGAGAACCTGACGCATGGTTCGCGTGAGATTACTCCTCAGCTGACCTTGTTCTCGCCCTCGACGTAGCCGAAGTTCGCCAGGATCCCGCCATCGACATAGACCACCTGCCCGTTGATGTAGTCGCCCGCCTTCGAGGCGAGGAGAAGGGCGGCGCCCACCAGGTCTTCGGGCTCGCCCCAACGGCCGGCCGGCGTCCGGGTCATCACCAGATTGTTGAAGGGGTGGCCATCGACCCGGATCGGCTCGGTCTGGGAAGTGGCGATGTACCCCGGTCCGATGCCGTTGACCTGCAGGTTGTACTTGGCCCACTCGCAACACATGTTCTGGGTGAGCAGCTTCAGGCCGCCCTTGGCCGAGGCATAGGCGCTGACGTTCTGGCGACCGTACACGCTCATCATCGAGCACATGTTGATGATCTTTCCCGCGCGCCGCTCGATCATCTTTCGCGCCGCCCGCCTGGAGACGATGAAGGGGGCCACCAGATCGACCTCGATCACCTGCCGGTAGTCCTCGACCTTCATGTCGAGAATCGGGACGCGCTTGATGATGCCGGCGTTGTTCACCAGGATGTCGATCGGTCCGACCGCTTTTTCGATCTGTCCGACGCCGCGGTCGACGTCGGCCTCGCTGGTGACATCGAAATTCAGGGTGTAGACGTCGATCCCCCGGGAGGCGTATTCCCTCCGGCACGCGTCGAGCTTCTCGTCCGAGATGTCGTTCACGCAGATCTTCGCCCCGGCCCGGGCGAAGCCCGTGGCGATGGCCATCCCGATCCCGTGAGTGGCCCCGGTGACGAGCGCCACCTTGCCGGTGAGATCAAAGAGCGAAGTTGACATGGATGGACTCCTTCAATGGTGCCTTGAGTGGCACGCCAACTCTATCCGCGCGTCATTTGGGAAGGGTGGTCAACCGTCGGACTTTTGTGCTCGAGACCTTGAGGCCCCGGCGGGCCGTGGCGCCAGCCGCTTCGGCGGCCCATCCTTCCATGGCCAGACGCAGGTGGACGGCCATGGTGGCGCGGGCTTTGGCGGCATCGCCCGTGCGGACCGCGTCGTAGATGCGGCGGTGCATGTCCGCCGATTCGCGCAGGTCACTGGCTCCCACGATGGTCTTGCTCCGGCGGTCGAAGACCAGGGACGACACCATCTCCACGAGGGTCGCGATCACCGCGTTGTTCGACCCCGAAGCCACCGCGCGATGGAATCGGATGTCATGAACCAGGAAGGCCTCTGGATCGTCCAGTGAACTGAACATTCCCGTCAGTTCGGTGGCCATCTGCTCCCGCTGCGAGGGGGTGGACCTTGAGGCGGCGAGGCCCGCCCCCGCAACCTCCAGCGCCCCCCGCGCTTCGAACATCTCCTCGGATGTGAAATCGTGAAGGTCCGCGAGCAGGCGGAGGGGTTCGCCGCCGAGGGTGGGTGGGCCGCCCTGGATGAAGGTGCCGGCGCCCTTGCGCGAGCGCACGATCCCCATGGCCGAGAGGGACTGCAGCGCCGAGCGGACAGTGGGACGGGAGACCCTGAACTCCTCGGCCAGCTCCCGCTCGGTGGGCAGGCGGTCTCCGGGTCGAAGGCTCCGGCGCTGGATCAGGCCGCGAATCCGGTCGATCACGCGAGACTTCACCGGGGCGGATGTCCCCTCATGCCCCCGTGCCTCGGCCGGCTCGATCGGGTCAGGGGCGCCATGTCGGGCTTTTCTGGGTCGCATGATCCTGAATTCCGAAGCTAGCGCTGGATGCGGGCGGAGCCTCCCCGGGCGAAGGCCCGGACCTGCTCCACCGTCGCCATGGTGGTGTCGCCGGGGAACGTCGTGAGCAGCGCTCCGTGCGCCCACCCGAGCCTCAGCGCCTCCTCGGGCTCGGCTCCGGTCATCAGGCCGTAGAAGAGGCCCGAAGAGAAGCCATCGCCTCCTCCCACCCGGTCGAGGACGTCGAGTTCGGCGGTGGGCGCCGTGAAGGTCTTGCCGTCGATCCACGCGACCGCACTCCAGGAATGACGGCTCGTGGAGTGGACCTCGCGCAGAGTGGTGGCGACGATCTTCACCTGGGGATGTTTCCTGACCACTTGGTCGATCATCCCGAAGAAGGCGCTCGAGTCGAGCTTCGACTTCGCGGCGACCTCGGGGCCGGGGATGCCCAGGCCCTTCTGCAGGTCCTCTTCGTTGCCGACCAGCACGTCCACGTTCTCGACGATGCGCGCGACCACGGAGACGGCGCGATCGGCGCCGCCGGAAATCTTCCAGAGCTTCTCGCGGAAGTTGAGGTCGAAGGAGCAGATGGCTCCCGCGGCCTTGGCCGCTTGCATGCCTTCGATGATCAGTTCGGCGGTGGTGGGCGAGAGGGCGGCGAAGATGCCGCCGCAATGGAACCACCGCACACCGCCCGCGAAGATCGCCTTCCAGTCGACATCGCCCGGCTTCAGCAGCGCCGCCGCCTCGTTCGCACGGTTGTAGAAGACGACCGGAGCGCGCACTCCGAAGCCTTGGTCTGAATAGACCGCGGCCATGTTGGGTCCGCGCACGCCGTCGTGGGCGAAGCGCTTGTAGAAAGGAGTCACGCCCATCGCCTTCACCCGCTCGGCGATGAGGTCCCCGATCGGGTAGTCGACCATGGCGGTGACGATGCCGGTGCGCAGGCCGAAGCAATCGGCCAGGTTCGCGGCGCAGTTGAACTCGCCGCCGCTCACGTGGATTTTACAATCAGTGGCCTTGCGGAAGGGAACGATCCCGGGGTCGAGGCGATGGACCAGCGCGCCGAGGGAGACAAAATCCAGTGCGCCCTCCTGGCGGATATTCAGACCGTACTTCATTCTGCACTCCTTTCACCCCTTCTTCCACACCGTCGAGGTCACGTTGCCGCCGTGGCCGGTCCAG
>CAZBTT010000213.1:0-7952 GCA_964494295.1 uncultured Acidobacteriota bacterium | reverse complement strand
CGTTCGAGGATATTCCCGTCATCGGCGGCCTCATCCTCACGGTCGGTCTGCTCACCTTCGTCTTCTCGACCATTCCCGGCTGGTCGTACTACGGTGAAAAAGCCGCCGAGTACCTGTTCGGGACGAGAGTGATCCGCCCCTACCGCGTGCTCTGGGTCATCGCGGTCATGGTCGGCTCGGTCCAACCCATCGCCGTCGTTTGGACCTTCTCCGACATCGCCAACGGTCTCATGGCCGTTCCGAACCTGATCGCGCTGCTGGGTCTGTCGGGCGTGGTCGTCAAGGAGACGCAGGAGTATCTCTGGTCAGGGAATCTCGACAAGGCTGGTTCGTAACCGCAACCCCTTGGCGCCCATGCTGAAGCGGTCCCTGGCCCTCGGGCCCGCCGTCGTGGTCCTCGTTCTCGGCCTCGGGATCGGCCCCAGGTACGACCGCTTCGTCCTGCCCGCGTTTGATGGCCACGTGTACGCGGCGATGGCGGAGCAGCCGCGCCTCTTCACCGTCGCCCCCTGGGGCTATCGCATCCTTGAGCCCTGGCTGGTGTTTCTCATTCCTGCCCCCTCGGTCGCCGTGGGTTTTTTCTGGCTGAACCTGATCCTCCTCGCGGGCGCCATCTTCGTCACGGGGTGGTGGCTTCGCCGGCTCGGTTTCTCGGACGTGGCCGCCTCGCTCGCCTCCTTCGCCTTCGCGGTTTCACCGCCGGTCGTGCTTTTGCTGGACTATCAGGTTCTCGTGGATCCGCTCGCCGTTTTGTTCCTGGTCCTTATCTATGCCGAACTCGAGCGTCGCGACGTTCCCTCCCTGATGGCGCTGTTCGCCGTGGCCGCCCTCACCAAGGAAACCGGCTTGATGGCACTGGCGCTCCTGCCCTTCTATCTGGCGACGCGGGGCCGAGTCCTTCGAGGGCTGTTGGACTCGGCGGTGGTGGCAGCGCCGGCCCTGGCCCTATCGGTTCTGATCCGGGCGACCTGGGGCACCCCGCAGCCGCCCCCCTACACTTACTCGATCCTCGACCTGACGCTGGGACGCATCATCGCCTCCAGCTGGACGCTCGCCGGCACGGTTCTGCTCTCCGGCCTTTCACTTTTTGCCGCGGCCGGCCTGTGGCGGGAGGCATCGATCCGACTCCGAATCCAGGGTGTGCTCATGTGGATCTTCGTGTTCGGCCTGATCGTCGCCAATCCCTATCATTACTCGGTCAAAGACCTTCCGCGTTTGTCGGTATTCGCGTGGCCGGCCCTGCTTCCGCTGGCGCTTTCGGGTCTGGGGTTCAAGCGCTCGCCCGCGCCCGAGGCCCGGTCGGGAAGGGACGGACTCCGCACCGCGGCGGCGGTCGTCACCCTGCTTTCGTGCCTCGGACTGGTCGCGGCCACCGACCCCTACGAGCGGGCGCCCTTCCCCCACCCTGCGGATGCGGTCGCCCTCCTGGGGCGCGTCCGCGAGTCGGCGAAGACCGCCCGTGCCCTGGACCAGGGCGAGGTGTTCGAGTTCGACCCGCGCGCCCCACGGTACGCGGAGCCCATCGCCGAGAGGTTCAACCTGACCGAGGGCCGACGCCAGCGCTGGTTCCTGTACGAAGGATTCGGGCCCGACGCGGTGTTCGACTCCGGCATGCCCGAGTTCACGGGCGAGGCCCGATTGCTTCTTCCGCTCCTGGTTCCGCGGAATGTCGGTATGAACATCGAGATCGCCGGTCGATCGGGCGCGCCCCTCACGGTTAGCGTGGCCGGCCGCCGGATCGCGGTGATCCAGGCCGGCGCGCAGGCGAGCGTGGTCATACCGAAAGAAGCGCTCATCCGCGGGGACAATCTCATCCTGTTCCGGGGAGCGAGCGGAGAGAAATTCCGCCTCCTTGGTTTCGACGCTCGGCTCGAGGACGCGCCTCCGCTCGACTGAACCCGGAGGCGGCCGCATGCCCCAGAGCGCGGCCGCAGAGAAACCCTCTTGACAGCTCGGACTCTACTGTATTAGTGTACCGATACAGTGAGTCAACAATGACACCACCCAAAACCGACCCGTGGACGAATCGGATCGCGGTCGAACCCAAAGATCCCCGGCCGATCTGGAGCCAGATCGAGGAGGGTCTGAGGCGCATGCTCGCCTCGGGCTCGCTCTCCCCGGGTGACGCCGTGCCCTCGGTGCGCGAGCTGGCGACCGACCTGCGCATCAACCCCGCCACGGTCTCGAAGGCCTACCAGCGCCTCGTGGGCGCCGGCCTTCTGGAAGTCCGGCGCGGGGATGGCACCTATGTGTCCGCGGCCCCGCCCGCGGTGCGCAAGTCGGAGCAGACCCGAATGATCCGACAGGCGGCGATGAACTTCGCGTCGGTGGCCATCACCCATGGCGCGGACCGGACGACGGCGCGCGAGGCGCTCGACGGGGCGTGGGAAGAACTGAGCAGTAACAAGGAAGGAGAGCGGCGATGACGGACGAATCTGTGGTCCGGGTGGAGAACCTCTCGGTCAGGTACGACCGGAATCTCGTCCTCGACCAGGTGTCGATCGACGTCGCGCGCGGTTCGGTTTTTGCGCTGCTCGGCCGCAACGGCGCGGGCAAGTCCTCGCTGATGCGGTGCCTGCTCGGCTTGCAGAAGCCGACCTCGGGCCGTGTGCTCCTTTTCGGCGAGGACGTGTGGCGGCATCGTGCCCGGCTGGTGTCGCGCGCGGCGTACGTGCCGGAGAACTCGGATGCGCCGGGTCGGCTTCGCGTGAGGGACGTCGTGGCATTCCATGAATCCATGTACCCCACCTGGGACCGAGCGGCGGTGCAGGCGCGGCTCGCCCGGGTGGGTGTTCCCGACTCCGCTTCCATGTCGTCGCTCTCGAAGGGACAACGGGCGTTGTGCACACTGGCCCTTGCCCTGGGCAGCCGGCCCGAGTTGCTGGTGCTCGATGATCCGACACTCGGCCTCGACGTCGTCGCGAGGAACGACTTCTTCTCCGACTTCATCGGTGAACTGGCCGAACGCGGCACCACGGTCATCCTGACCACCCACGATCTTGCCGGCGTCGAAGGCATCGCCGATCGGGTGGGGATCCTCCAGGGTTCGCATCTCGCCCTCGACGAGGAGGTCGAGAGACTCAAGGTCGAACGTGGCCAGTCCCTCGAGCAGATTTTCACGGACATAACCAGGGGCCCCGGGAGGCAGTCATGAAGAAGATACTCGCGGTCGCACTTCTCGATTGGCGCCGCCTCGCCTTCGGACTGGTCCCGGCGGCGCTGATCGCGGGCCTGATCCCCTCCCTCTCCGACGGGATCGGCGAGCCGATCCCGGTGGCTTCGGTACTGGGCGCCCTGTTCCTGCTGGTCGGGGCGGCTTGTGGCGGCTACTTCGGAACCGACTTCGCCGAAGGACGCTCATCCTTCTTCTTCGCCCGCCCCCTTCCCACCCGGGCCCTGATCACCGGGCGCGCCACCGCCCTGCTCGTTCTCGCCGGGGTCGCTTTCCTTGCCTTCATGGCTTCGAACTGGATCTCGAGCACCGAGGCGAAGTGGACGGTGTGGATCCTCGAGAAGCGACACGCCTATGCCCTCGTAGTCGGCTGGTCGGTGTCTCTTTTCGTGAGCCTTGGCATCGCCGCGCGGGCCCGCGATTCACGGGGGCGCAGCGGCATGCGCGACGCGATCGTGATCCCACTCCGCCTGAGCGCGTCGCTCGCCGCCTTCTTCCTGATGTTCGGCCTTTTCGCCGACCTCGTTCTGCGCGCCTATGCCGAGAGCTTTCGTCCCATAGAGGCCTTCTTGTGGTCCTGGGCCATCGCGAGCGTAGTGGCGAGCTTCGTGGCCATCGCGGGGGGACGGACGGAGCGCTTGCGAATTGCCCGCCTCCAGAGCCTCGTGATGGGCGTCCATTCCGTGCTGGTATCGCTGGTCGTCGCCTCGGCATGGTCCTACGTACTTCACCCCAGCCCCGAGGCGATCGAGAAGGTCTTCGCCTGGGGTTCGGCTTCAGCAGACGGACGAACCGCGGTGGTCGCCACCGGTGTGAATCGCGGGGATGGCAAGACTCTTGTGCCCATGTTCGTCATCGACATCGCGTCGGGGCAGGCGGTTCGGCTCAACGCCGATAAGCACGACGGACCCTGGGCTTCGGCGGATGGCTCGAACGTGGTCTGGAGCGAGGCGACGCCGTTCTTCTTCCGGCCGTTGTGGCGGCGTCTCGGGGGAGAAACAACCTTCAGGGTCCGCAGCGCTTCAGGTGAGATCAGGCCGCTCCCCATGCCGAGCAAGGCCCCCGACTACCGGACCGCCCGCGATCTGTCGAGATTCGGGGTCGTCATCGATTGGGTCCTTCCGGCGCCCGACGGCGACACTTTCGCGATTCTCTGGGACCGCCATCTGACTTTTACGTCGCGCACTCGCGGCGAGCTATCGGATACCCCCTTTGGAGTGAGCGACCGACCGTATGTCCGGCGCACCGCCCTCTTCAGGCCGTCAGGCGACCTACGGACTGCGGTCGGTCGTCGCGACGCCGCCGGGGCGCAAAGTGTGGAGTTCGTGGACATCGAGCCCAAATCAGGAGCCCTGAAGGTGTTGTTCTCGATGAAGGCGGAGAACCTCGGCCTGGTCCTCTTCGACTCGACGGGCGACCGAGCCCTTGTGACCTCGGGATACCAGCCGGGCCGCGTGGGCAGCATCCTCCTCGTCGACCTGAGCGGGAGCCCGGGGGAGACCAAGACAACGACGCTTCCGGCGGAGGTATTTTTTCCGACCGCGCGGTTCATGACGGACGGCCGCATTGTCGTCTCAGGCCGGTCCGCCCTGGCCGCCCCGTACCGGACGTCTCTCACCGTTCTATCGCCGGACGGCAAGCCGGTTCTCAGTGTCCCGATGTCCCTCGGCTATTCAGATTACATGGGCGCCGAGATGTTTCCGGGCGTTGTGGCCATGACCTCTTTCGCGCCGGAAGTTGCGACGACGCTGGTCGACACCACCACGGGAAAGGTCCTCCGCCAGGTCCCGGGCCTCAGGTCTCTAAACCCCCTGGTGGGCTCGCCGCCGCCGGGGAGCGCCACGGCCCGGCTCCTGCAATCCGTGGACGGCAAGCTCTACGAACTGCCTTCCCTCGACGCGGCGCCCCGCCTGCTCCTGCCCCTGACCCGTCGATAGAACTTGTCCCGCGCTCAGGGGGGTTTGACTCGGTGATGCTTTATATGCTTATATACGCATATAATGATTTATCGAACGTTGTTGCTCGTTTTGGTGGCGGCGGCGATCCCGGCCTCCGGGCAGGAGCCGCTGTCCCTGGAGGCCGCCCTGGCGCGGGCCAACCTCAAGAATCCGGAACTTCGCGCGCTGCGGGAACGCGCCGCCGCCTCCGCGGCCCGCGGCGACTCGATCCGACGCCAGAAGCTCCCGCGCGTCGGGGTTGAACTGGCCGCACAGGGGACGGACAACCCGGCGGCCGTCTTCGCCCACCGATTGAACGCGGGCGAATTCACGTCCGACGACTTCGAGATCGCGCGTCTCAACTCCCCCGGCGCGACCGCCCACCTCGGAACATCGCTCTTCGCGGAGGTTCCCATCGACATCGCGGGGCGCATCGACCTCGCGGCGGATGGCCAGGCCGCAGGCCAGCGGGCCACCGAGAGCAACCTGCGCGAAGCGGAGGCCGCGGTAGCCCTCCACGTCACCGAGGCCTACCTCGGCGCCGTGCTTTCGAGGCGGTCCAGAGAGGCCACGGAGAAAGCACTCGCCGCCGCGCGGTCCCGCGAGGAGATCACGCAGGCGCGATTCGATGAGGGTGCGACCCTTCAGGCGGAGGTCCTCCGGGTGCGCGCGCGCCGGCGCGCCCGCGAGGCGGACATCGCCGCGCGGGATTCCGAGATCGCGGTCGCGGAAGCCATGCTCGCGCGTCTGATCGGCGCGGCCGACGGCGAGCGCTTCGTCCTGACGGATACGGCCCAGCCCGGGCCGATCGAGGGGGAAATCGCGGAATGGAAACAACGCGCGGCGTCTCTGCGCGCGACACTTCAGGCCGCACAGGGATACAACGACGCCGCCGACCTCGCCCTCCGTCTCGAGGAGAGATCGAAGTGGCCCGAACTCGCGGCGCAGGCTCGACTGACGGACGACCGGACTTCCTTCTCGGGCGGCGGACGGTCGTGGGCCGTAGGCGCAGTCCTGCGCTGGAACCTGTTCGACGCCACGCGGGACAAACGCATCGCCGCCGCGATGGCCGACCAACGGGCTGCCGTGCAGGACCAACGCGCGGCGCAGGACCGCGTGCGCTTCGAAGTGGAAGCCGCGTTCAGCCGGCTCACCGCCGCGGAGGACCGCCTGGTCGCCGCTCTTGGCGGCGCGCTCGAAGGACGGGAGGCGTTGCGCGTGGTTCAGGAGAGACGTTCGCAAGGCCTCGCAACCCTCACCGACGAACTTGAAACCGAAGCGGCCGCCTTCGCCGCTGAACTCGAAGAGATCAACGCGGCGCGAAATGCCGCCCTCGCCGAAGCGGCGCTCCGACGCGCCGCCGGCCTCAACCCTGGGAGCAAGGTCCAATGAAAGCCCGCCTCATCCTTCTGAGCACGCTCGGAATCACCGCCGCCACCCTCGCCTGCGGCAAGTCGCCGGGAGACGGCCCCCGGGCAACCGGGGCCGAGACGGCGAAACCGATCGCCGTGCAAAGCCTCGAGGTTCGTGCGACCAGCGAGACCGGCGCGCTCGAGATCCCCGCGGCGATCGAGTCGACCCGTCGCGCGATCCTGACTTCCCGGCTCGCCGCGTCGATCGTGAGTCTCACTCACCGTGAGGGCGACTCCGTGAGCGCCGGCGCGGTCCTGGTCCGACTGGAGAACACGGGTCTTTCCGCCGCCCTCACCGCCGCGGAGGCGTCCGACACCGCGGCCGCGCGCGATCTCGCGCGGGCCGAGGCCCTTCTCGCCAAGGGCGCGGCCACCCGGAACGAAGTCGAGAACGCCGCCACCGCCGCGGCGCGAACCCGCGCGGGGTTGATCGCGGCACGGGAGGCGCTGTCCCACGCAACGGTCAGGGCGCCGTTCGCGGGCCGGATCACGAAAAAGATCGCGAGCGAAGGCGATACCGTGAACCCCGGCCAGCCGCTCCTCGAGATCGAAGGCCCGGGCGGACTCGAAGTGACGGCCTCCATCGAAGCCTCGGTCTACGAGCGCCTGAAGGTCGGCCAGAAGATCGACGTTCGCATCGACGGCGTCGCGACGCCTTTCACCGCTCTCATCCACACTCTCGCCCCTTCCGCCGATCCGACGACTCACCGCTTCACCCTTCGCGCCGATATTCGCGGCGCCTCCGGTGTGCGCGCCGGTCTCTTCGCCCGCATCGCGGTCCCCTTCCCGGGAACCGAGCGACGGATCCTCGTCCCCTCCGGCGCGGTGATCCGCCGCGGCGGACTCACTGGGGTCTACGTCATCCGCGAGGGTCGCGCCTGGCTGCGCTGGATCGCTCCGGGCGACACGTTCGGCGACGCGATCGAGGCTCGCGCGGGTCTCGAGGCGAAAGAGCGCGTGGCCCTCGAGCCCACAAGCCTCCAGGACGGCGCGGCCGTAACCGAGGCACATCAATGAAACTTAGTCTCGCGGGGCGAATCGCCCAGAGCTTTGCCGACAGCAAACTGACGCCGCTCCTCATCGGCGCGGCGCTCGCCACCGGCGTCCTCGCCCTGATGGCCACTCCGCGCGAGGAAGAACCACAGATCCGGGTGCCCATGGTCGATGTGATGGTGGCCTGGCCGGGCGCCGAGACGCGCGCCGTCGAGACTCATATCGTCGATCCGCTGGAACGGGCGCTCTGGGGAATCGCGGGCGTCGAACACGTCTATTCGACCGCGACCCCGGGCTTCGCCCTCATCACCGCGCGTTTCAAGGTGAACGAATCGAACGAAGAAAGCCTGGTCAAGGTCTTTGAGCGACAGTCCGCGCTCTTCACGGTCAGCATGCCCCCGGGAGCCCTTCCTCCGACCGTCGAACTGCGATCCATCG
>CAZBTT010000212.1:0-7992 GCA_964494295.1 uncultured Acidobacteriota bacterium | reverse complement strand
GTCGCCGAGTTTCCCGC
This sequence comes from uncultured Acidobacteriota bacterium, assembly GCA_964494295.1. GTDB lineage: Bacteria > Acidobacteriota > Vicinamibacteria > Fen-336 > JAGNNV01 > JAGNNV01. The sequence continues at coordinate 7,975 of CAZBTT010000212.1, read as the reverse complement.
CGAGGAACGTAGCCTTTGCGAGACCGCCGGCGGCGCCATCCTCGAGGACGGCGTGTTCGGTGAGGAGGCGTCGCTCGCGCTGATACTCGGTTGCCACCTGCGCTTTGGCCGCTTCGAAGGCTTCGAGGATCGACACCTGCCCGTTCTTGTCGATGTCCGCTGTCTCCCCGGAAAGCGCTTCGGAGAAGTGCCGCCCGAAGATCGATTCATTTCTCTCTTGCGAACTCTTCGTCGCGGTGAGAATCACGCGGTTCCTGCCCGCGAGCACTTTCTGAAAGTCGCCGCTCGCCGATGCCGCGTTCACGAACACAACACGCTGAAGAGCGAAGGGAACGAGCCAGGTCGCGAAGTCGGAAGCGCTCGCATCGGGACCGGGGAGGTTGAAGCGGGCCTCCTCGCCTGCGCCACTTCCGTGACCGAACAGGATGACCGCCACGGTGTCGCCGGGTCGCGCCCGTGTCGCGATCCGCGAGAGCGCCTTGGCAACTTCGTCACGTGTGGATCTCCCGTCCACGCGCCCAGCGTCCTTCGCGGGGTCCTCAGTGAGGTACGTGATGTTAGCGCGAGGGATACCCAGGCGCTTCTCGGCTGAGGCGTGAAGGGCGGACGACCAGGTCCGGAACGACTCCGCGTATGCAGGTTCGCCGCCGAGGCCCGCAACAATGAGAAGGTGTGTCTCCTGAGCGCGCGCGGAGGCCGCCATAGCGAGAAGCCCGACCCCCGCGGCGACCCGTATAAGACCCCGTCTCACGCCAGCCCCCGATACTTGCGATACAACCACTCCGATGACAGGCTCATGAGGATCCCCAGGAAGAGAACGGGCATGTCCCAAAGCTCCTTCTCTTCGACCACCGACGCCATACTGGGCGAGTACGAGAGGTCTTCGGTGACCTGGGCAGCCGTTCTCGGGGTGTAGAAGCGACCGCCGGTTTCCGTGGCGATCCGCCGCAGCAAGTCGGCCTTCATCTCCGCACCCCGGAACTCCATGCGCAGGTCGTCGACCCGCACGTGAGAGATGTCTTCGCCGAGGGTTTTGCCCGCGCGTCTTGCCGCGACGCGGATCTCGTGGACGCCACGCTCATCGGGGCGGAACTCGGCGGCGTACTCGCCGTCCTTGTCGACGGTCCAGTGAAGGGCCAGCTCGCGCACCTCGCCGTTCGGCCTCTGGATCGTCGCGGTTACCACCGCGTCGTTGACCCGGATGAACGTCTCGTCGGACACATCGGCGGTGATCGACACGGTGCTCCCGGGCGAGACCAGGCCGGAGGACAGGGCCACGCTCACCGGCCCGCCCACGCCGCTCACCAGTTGTCTCAACATCTGCCGCCAGAACGTCTCATGGGACGCGTCGTCCACCGCCACGTCGGCATGCATCTGCCACCGCCACGAGTCCTGTACCGGAAAGGCGAAGGCGCGGCCTCGACCGTAACGCTGGAAGGCCAGAACCACTCGATCGTCACCACCCTCATGGGAACCGGCGAGCAGCGCGGAAGCGCCGGGTTTCACGCGCGTGACATTGTTGACCGACGAGAGCGGCGGGAGAGCCTCGAAACGCGCCGCGTTGTCGGCCGCGTTCGCCGCGAGCTGAGTGACGGGCTGGGCCGCGCCGAGGGGCGTGACGTTGACCTTGAGCCACTGAAACGGGGGTTGCGCGGCGGGGGAGCGGGCGACATCGGCGGCATCGAGGGTAACGGGCAGAGCCTCTGCCACCGCGGTGCCCGCGTATCCGCCCTCCGCGAACGACTTCTCGCTGCCGAGCATCAGCAGACCGCCGCCGCGTTGGGACACGAAGTCCGTGAGCATGCGGATCTGGTCGACGGTGAAAAAGCTCGCCTCGACGCCCCCAAGGATCAGACCGCGGTAGCCAAAGAGCTCGTCGCGGTTGCGCGGGAAGCCGGCGGCCAGCTCTTCGGCGTCATCGATGTCGAGCCGGATGAATTTGTTGTCGGATGTCCGCTCGAGTGTTGCCACCTGCAGGTTCTTGTCGTCCTCCACGGCGCGGCGGAGGAACTTCGCCTCGAATCGCGCGGCGCCTTCGAAGTACAGAATCTTCTCCCGGCGGCCCAGCACGTCGATGGCGACATCGAACTCGTTGTTCTCGACGACCTGCTCGCCGTCGATCGGCGCCACCTTGAACTTGAGCAGTCTTGGCCCGGGCTCGTCGGCGCGAATCGCCACCCGGACGGTGGAGGACTCGGCGGCGCTCACTTCGACGTCGACGGCCGAAAGAATCCGGCCAGAGTCTTCGACCGTGAGCTTGAGCGGAGCCCTGCCAGCGCCCGTGGCCTTGATCGCGAGACTCGCCACCACGGAACTCCCCTGAAGAACCGAGGCGGGAACCTCGACGCGGGTGATTTCCACGTCTTTTGAGAAGCGCTCGACGCCCAAGCCGACAGTGAAGACGGGGAGCTGGCGATTGCGAAGGTCGAGCAGGGTCTCACTCAAGGCGCCCCCGACGTTGTCCGCGCCATCACTCACGAGAACGAGACCAGATACCGGGACGTCGGCGAGTTCCTCCCGCGCCCGGCGAAGAGCGGCCGCAACGTTGGTCCGGCTCCCCGAAAGACCAAGCCCGCCGCCCCCGGGCAGGCGCTCGGCCGATTCGGAGAAGCGGAAGAAGCGAACCTTGAACTTGTCCTCCAGCGTCCGGCGGATATCGCCCTCGGTGCTGAGGAGACGCTCGCGCATGAACTCCGCACGGGCCCGGCCATCGTCGTCTTTGATCGTCTGACTCTGCGAATCGTCGAGCAGAACGCCCACGAAGCTCTGCTGCTTCGCCACCGTCATGACACGGAGGATCGGCTCCAGGAGGGACACGCCCAGGAGGCAGAGGGCCAAAACCCGGAGGCCGACGAGAAGTCCGAGGTCGGCGCGACCGAGTTTCGCGCGGGAGGCGAGGCGCTGATAACTCCACAAAGAGAGGCCGAGCGCGAGGCCAAGGCCGGCGATGACGAGGGGAGCCAGTCTCCCGGTGGCGATCGAGACGTCGCCTGCTCCAAAGACGGAGGGGCGGAACTTGAACAGGAACTCGAAGGCCGACTCGATCGTGGGCATCGCTTGAACCTGAGACGCGGGACTCAGGTATCCAGACTCAGGACAAGGAGAGATCCGAGCGCGACGAACACCAGGTTCGGCGCCCACGCGGCGAGAACGGGCGGGAGGTATCCGTACTTCCCGAGCGCCTCCGAGAACACGAAGCCAACTTGATAGAAGGCGGCCAGAAACAAGGCGATGCCCACACCGAAGAGCGCCCCCCGCTTGCCCACGAACATCGAGAAGGGAAGTCCTACAAAAGCCATGACCAGACACATGACCGGATAGGAAATCTTCCGGTGCAGCCCGACGCGGAGGGAGGTTCCGTCGAGGCCGAGCCCTTCGATGGCCTCGATATGGGCTTCAAGGTCGGTATACGAGAGTTCCTCCGCCGTTCTCTCTTCCTTCTTGAAGTAGGTGGGGGGGTCAATCTCGGCCGAACGCACGGTGTCGATCACACGATCCGCCGCGGAGCCGCCGCTGAAAGTCCGCCGGAAGCCTCGGGAAAGCTCGTAGACCTTGCCGTCCCACCGCACTTCGTCGGCCATCAGGTGCTCCCGCAGCGTCCAGGTCTTGGGGTCGATATCGATGACGGACAGCCCGCGGAAAATCACGCTTCCCGCGTCGGTGGAGGGGGCGATCTGGTTGTACGCATAGAACCGCCCGTCGGATCCCAGAGCCATGCGCCGGTCCAGGGCGGAATTTGAGCGGGGCGGACGGCCCTTGACGATGTCGTGCTCTCGCTGAGCCTGTCGACGCGTCGCGGGCACCAGCGCGTCGTTGCCGATGAACATGACGGCGGCGGCCAGGGCCGAGATGACGAGTGCCGGAACCGCGGCCCGGTGGACGCTGATACCGGTGGCCTTGATCGCCGTAATCTCGTTCTGCCTGGCCATGATTCCATACGTCGCGAGCGTGGCGATCAGCACGGCCATCGGCAGGATCTGGGTGAATAGGTAGTACGGCATGTTGTAGGCGAAATAGCTGAGCAAGACCGCGCCCTTCACCCGGTTCTGCTGCACATCGTCGAGCAGGTCCATGAACTCGATCAGGATGGGCAGGACCATGAGGGCGATGGTGGCGAGGACCAGCATCTTCACGAACTCCCGGCCGATGTACCGATCGAGCACGCCCACAAGGTGTGCGCCGATCGACGACCCGTGACGCGCGCCCGTTCGTCGCTTCGAGCTGAACCAGCCCCGAATCCAGAGCGTTACGGCTCCGAAGTTGAAGGGGTCCACCGTCCCTTCCCGCCGGGCCCGGTAGAGCAGGTACGACGCGAGGGCGCCAAGGATCAGGTTCGCCGCCCAGACCGCGAGTCCCGGCGGCAGCGTCCGCGTGTCGCCCGCCTGTTCGCCGAGTCTCGCCAGGATGTAATAGACGAAGATCACGGCGATGGCGAGGCCGAACGCCGACTGCTTCGAATCGCGGCGGCCCCCGAGCATCAGGGCGAGGCCCATGATGGCGAACACGAGCGGGACGACCGACAGGGCGTACTTCTTGTGATATTCGACGGAGTAACGCGCGGCCTCGGCATCGTTGCCCTCCTTCTCGAAGCGAGCGATCTCCTTGAGGAGCATGGCCGGCGTCATCTCCCGATCCCCTCGAGAAAGCGGGAGGTCGGGGAATATCTGCCCGAAGTCGATCGGGAACTTGCCCTTGGCGAAACGCTGGACGTCGTAGGTCTTTCGCTCGACAAGGTCGAACGAATAGGCCACGCCCTGTTCGAGCGCGAGTTCGACCCGCTTTTCGTCGCGATTGATCGAGAGTTCGCCTCGGCGCGCCAGCCAGATCCGCGGGCGGCTCGGAGTCTGGCGGTCGATGATCAGGGCGTCTTTCCAGGCTCCCGTTCCCAGTTCGACATCAGTGAGGTAGAGCGACCGGTGGGGAAGCAGGTCTTCGATGAAGACGCGCGGTTTGGTGCTCTGGGCCCTCGAAATCGCGAGCGAGAACGCGGTCTCCCGATACGTCTGGTTCGCGTCAGGAACCCAGAACGCGTGGACGTAGTACGTGGCACCGGTGGCGAGAAGGCCGAGGAGCATCAGCGCTCTGAGGAGAAAAAGCGGCGACACGCCCACGGCCTGCATGGCGATGAGCTCGCTCTCACTCGCGAGGCGGCCGAGACCAAGAAGGACCGCGAGCAGAAACGCCATGGGAATGGTCAGGGCGAGAAAACTCGGAAGGATGTTGAAGATGAGCTTTCCGATGACCGTCCAGGTGGCGCTCTTGCCGACCAGAAGATCCGAAATGTCGGCCAAGTGAGGGATCAGCAGGACAAATGTGAAGAGGATCAGGCCGATCAGGAACGGGGATGCGACCTCCCGCAGCAGGTAGCGATCGAGGATCGTCGGGTGCAGGAGCAGCTTCGGCTTCGTCAAGCCCCGAAATCGTAGCAGGCGGTCCTCGCTCAAGCCCCATTAGAATCGCCCTCCCGATGAGCCTCGAAGTCACCCGACGGATCCATTTCAGCGCCGGCCACCGCCTGGTCGGCCACGAGGGAGCGTGCGCCTACCTGCACGGCCACAACTACCTCGTGTTCATTCATGCCGCCGGGGATCTCGACTCCGTGGGCCGGGTGATCGACTTCGCGGTCCTGAAGGAGAAGGTGGGCGGCTGGATCCTCGAGAACTGGGATCACGGCTTCATCGTGGCGGAGCACGACGTCGACGCCCGTCGGGCCATAGCCGCCTTCACGAGCGGCGGACTCGCGCAGAAGACATTCGTGCTCGACCGGAATCCGACCGCCGAGAACATGGCGCAATACCTGGCTCTCGAGGTCGCGCCCGCTGTGCTTCGTGGCACCGGGGTGAAGGTCGTGAAGATCGTGGTCCAGGAGACCGAGAACTGCTTCGCTGAATGCGTCGTCGAATGAAGACGGGTTCGCGAGGGCCGCGGGCGCACAAAGCGGCGGGGAAGCAGTATTCGGTCAACGAAATGTTCTTCTCGCTGCAGGGCGAAGGCGCGCGGGCGGGAACGCCGAACATCTTCGTGCGGTTCTCCGGCTGCAACATGCGATGCGATGTGCCGGCCGGTGAGAAATCGCCTGGCGGCTTCGCCTGCGATACCGAATTCGAGTCGGGCCGAGCCATGAAAGCGGCGCAGATCGTCGTCAGCGCCCAGAAACTCGCCCCGAAGGCGGGCGTGGGTGTGATCTTCACGGGAGGGGAGCCGGCCCTCCAACTCGACAGGGCGCTCGTCGACTCGCTTCGCAAGGCGGGTTTTGGGCCGCTGTGCATCGAGACCAACGGGACGATCGACGTGGCCCCGCTTGGCCTCGACTGGATTTCTCTGAGCCCGAAGGTGGCGGAACACGCCGTCCGCGTGAAGTCCTGCGACGAGATCCGCTATGTGCGCGGGAACGGTCAGGGAATTCCACGACCCTCCGCAAAGGCCGCACGCAAGTTCATTTCACCCGCGTTCTCCGGGGATTCGCTGGATGCGGACACACTTCGCTGGTGCATCGCCCTCGTCAAGGCAAATCCCGATTGGGCGCTTTCGGTCCAGCAACACAAGACCTGGGGTGTGCGCTAGACGAGCCCAAGCCACACGTACAATCAGGGCATGTCTGAGATTCATTCATTCCTGAAGGAAGCGCGACTGTTTCCGCCGCCGCCGGCCTTTTCCGACCAGGCCCACGTCAAGTCTCTCGAGGAGTACCGCGTGATGTACGCGCGGAGCATCGATGATCCTGAGGGCTTCTGGGCCGAGCAGGCCGAAACGTTGACCTGGCAGGAAAAGTGGCACACCGTGCTCGACTGGAAGGTCCCGTTCGCGAAGTGGTTCGTGGGAGGGAAGTTGAACCTCTCGGAGAACTGCCTCGACCGCCACGCCTCGACCTGGAGGAAGAACAAGGCCGCGATCATCTGGGAGGGTGAACCCGGTGAGGTGCGTGTGGTCACCTATGGCGAGCTGCTCCGCGAGGTCTGCAAGTTCGCGAACGTTCTCAAGTCTTTGGGCGTCGCAAAGGGGGATCGGGTCGGAATCTACCTGCCCATGATCCCCGAGGCCGCGGTGGCGATGCTGGCCTGCGCCCGCATAGGTGCGGTTCACAGCGTCGTCTTTGGCGGCTTCTCGGCCGAAGCCGTAAGTGATCGCATGAACGATGCCGAGGCGAAGCTGATCGTCACCGCGGACGGCGCGTGCCGGCGGGGAAACATCGTCCATCTCAAGGCCAACGTGGATGCGGCGTGCAAGTCAATACCCAGCGTCGCGAAGGTCGTCGTCGTCCGCCGGACCGGCGAGACCATCGAAATGGTGGGCGGGCGCGACGTCTGGTACCACGAGGAAATGGCGACGGCGTCGGCGAACTGCCCGCCCGAGCCTCTCGACTCCGAGCATCCGCTCTTCATTCTCTATACCTCGGGCACGACCGGAAAGCCGAAGGGGGTTCAGCACTCGACCGCGGGCTATCTGCTTCAGTCGGCCATGACCTCGAAGTACGTCTTTGACCTCAAGGAGGAAGACACGTATTTCTGCACGGCTGACGTCGGCTGGGTCACTGGTCACAGTTACGTGGTCTACGGGCCCCTCGCGAACGGTGCGACCTCAGTGATGTACGAAGGCGCGCCCAACTTTCCGAAGCCCGACCGGCTATGGGACATCATTGAGCGCCATCGCGTCAGCGTCTTCTATACGGCGCCCACGGCCATCCGATCGTTCGTCCGCCAGGGCGACGAATGGCCGAACGCGCATGACATGAGTTCGCTGCGGCTGCTCGGCACGGTCGGCGAACCCATCAACCCCGAAGCCTGGATGTGGTACCACAAGGTCATCGGCGGCGAGCGGTGTCCAATCGTCGACACCTGGTGGCAGACCGAGACCGGCGCGATCATGATCACGCCGCTTCCGGGCGCCACGCCGACGAAGCCGGGTTCCGGGACGCTGCCGTTCTTCGGGATCCTGCCGGAGGTCGTCGACAAGGAGGGCCACAAGGTCCCGGCCG
>CAZBTT010000211.1:0-7993 GCA_964494295.1 uncultured Acidobacteriota bacterium | reverse complement strand
TGTGCCGGATGGCGGCGCGGGGCCCTCGCGATCACCGGGCCCAGGTCCCAGTTCTTCGGCGACCGGGCCAGCATGGCGATCGCCTTCGAAGCGGCGCTCGCCGGCCTGTGGCTCGCCGCCCAGCCGATCGCGGGGGGGAAGGATGGCGTGGTGTGCGGGGTCGAACTTCTGGCCCGTTCGATCTCGACGAGATTCACGAGCGTCACCATGCTCGTGGAGGCCGCGGAGAAGCTCGGCCGGGTCATCTCGCTCGGCCGAAGGGTCCGGCAGATCGCCGCCACCATCGATGTGCCGGCCGAGCAGGCAATCTTCATCAACGTGCACAGCCTCGAGTTCGACGACGAGGAGCTTTACTCGCAGCACAACCCTCTGCGAGCCCTCGGCTCGAAGATCATCCTTGAAGTGACGGAACGCCATTCGATCGATCAGGTCAAGGACCTCAAGGAGAAGGTGGCGCTTCTGCGCGACCTCGGCTTCTGGATCGCGGTCGACGACATGGGCGCCGGGTATGCCGGGCTCAACAGCTTCGCCGCCCTGCGCCCCGACATCGTCAAGCTCGACATGGCTATCGTGCGCGGCATCGACCAGGACCCCTACCGGCGGACCCTCGTGCGCTCCATGACCGCGATGTGCAGGGACTTCGGCATCCCCCTCGTCGCCGAGGGTGTGGAAACGGAAGCGGAGCGGGCCGTCCTCGTCGATCTCGGTTGCGAGTTCATCCAGGGCTTCCTTTGCGGCTCCCCCAAGGCCCTCGGCACGCGCCCCCCGGGCCGGCCCCCGCGGCCTCGGCCTGACCACAAGATGACGCGGGCTCGTTCCCGGCGTTCGTTCCTCATCCAGGCCTCAGCCACTGCGACCGTCCTCAGGGCAACACTCTCGGCCGCCGCCGAACCCATCGAGAAAAGCAAGGCCATCCGCTTCGGGGTCATCGCGGAGCAGGCGCACGAGCCCGACCGGATGTTGCGGGTGTATTCGGATCTGTTGAGCGAACTGCGCCGGCGGCTCGCCGCCTCCGGCTTCGACGTGGCGCCGCTCGTCATCACCAGAGACCTCGAGGAACTCGCGCGCCACCTTGATCAGGGGCGGGTCGACATGGTCGCCGAGACGGTGTTCGTAACCCTCGACCTTCAGAAAGAGAGCACCCGCGCGCTGACCCCTCGTCTCGCCATCGTGAAGCGCGATCAACGCGAGTATCACAGCGTCTTCTTCTCGAGCAAGGAGGGCTCCATCTCGAAACTCGAGCACCTGCGCGGACGCACGCTGGTTCTGCAGGCCGAGCGGTCGACGTCGGCGTTCGCGGTCCCGCGGGCCGAACTCGCCCGCCGGGGCATCCCCAGCGTCCCCCTCGGCCAGCCGGGCGCTCCTGACGGCAGCACGTACTACGTGTTGGCGGGAGCCGAGCTCAACCAGGCGGTGTGGGTGCTGCGGGGCAAGGGAGACGCCGGGGCCTTCAACGAGGGCGACTGGGCGCGCCTCCCCCAGAAGATCCGCGACGGGCTCAGGATCTTCCACGAAACCCGCCCGCTGCTGCGGGGACTCGTGTCGTTTCGAGCCGGCCTCCCGGCCGCGGCGATGGCGGCATGCGAAAACGCCCTGCTCGCACTGAGCAGCGATACCGCCGGCCGCGCCGCCCTCTCCAAGGCCGACGGGATCACCCGGTTCGAAGGCCTGACCCCGGCGGATTTCGCCGGCCTCAGCGAGTGGAGGCGCGCCCTCCGGGGCGCCTCGTAAACCGGTGCGTCTCGGGCTGGGCCGTCGATACGCGGTTTACCTGTCCGCATTCACGCTCGTGAGCATCACCCTCGCCCTGGCCGGCGCGGGTCTCATCTCCTTCCGGCAGGCGAACGTTCTCCAGACCCAGATCCGAAACGCCATTTCCACGGTGCAAAGCGCCAACGAGGAGGAGCGGCTGCGCGGCACGGCGCAGTATCTGGCCGGCCGGCTCTTCAATCCCCTCTTCGGCCTCGACGTCCAGCGAATCGACGAGGAGATCGCCCAGGTCCGCCGCTGGCTGCCCGTGCGGGACTTCCTCGTGACCGACGCCGACCACGGCGTGGTCACGGATGGAACCGACGCCAAGCTGAGTTTCGGCGAACGAATCGACGGAGTCTGGCCCTCGGTGGACTCGGGGGCGCTCCTGATGATGGACGCCACCGGCCGGCGTCACGTGCGTTTCGCGATTCAATCGGGAGGCACGATCGCCGGGTACGCCGCAGTCACGTTCGCGGAGGATCCATCGCAGACGGGGCTTCGGCGGATCGACGAACAGACCTCGAATCTCTGGGCCAGCCACCGGACCTCACTCCTGCTCCTGTTCGTGATTGCCTTCGCCTTCACCGCCTTGCTCGGGGCCATCACGAGCGCTCGACTGTCGCGGTCCTTGAGCCGCCCTCTCTCGGAGATGAGCCGCGCCGCCAACGCCTTTGCCCAGGGGAACCTCGATCATCCGCTTCCCACCGATTCGGCGGATGAACTCGGCGAACTCGCCCGCGCGCTTCGGACCATGTCCCAGGATGTCCGCAACCACGAAGCCGCGCTCAAAGAGGAGACGGCTCGCCTGAGGCGCGCCGAAGCGGAGCGCAGCGAACTGCTCGCCGATCTCGCGCGGAAGAACGCGGAACTCGAACGCTTCACTTACACCGTGTCTCACGATCTCAAGAGCCCCCTCGTGACCATCCGCGGTTTCGCGGGAATGATCGCGGCTGAACTCGGCCCCGGAGCGCCCGAGCAGATCCGGCGCGACCTCACTCGAATAACCGCTGCGGCCGACAAGATGCAGATCCTTCTCGCCGACCTGCTCGAACTCTCGCGGGTCGGGCGGATCGTGAACCCCGCCGAGGACGCCCCGTTTGCCGACCTGGTGAGAGAGGCCCTCGAACTCGTCCAGGGCCAGCTCAGCGCGCGGGGCGTGGAGGTGGTGGTGGGCTCGGACCTGCCCACGGTCAGGGTCGACCGCCGGCGCATGGTCGAGGTGCTCCAGAATCTTCTCGAGAACGCATCCAAGTTCACGGTCCCGGAGAGGCCGCCGCGGATTGAGGTCGGATTCGTGAAGGACCCCGGTCGGGCTTTCTTCGTCCGCGACAACGGCCAGGGAATCGATCCGGTCTATCGCGAACGGATCTTCAACATCTTCGAGAAACTCGATCCCAAGGCCGAGGGCAGCGGCGTCGGTCTCTCCCTCGTGCTGCGAATCGTCGAGGCCCACGGCGGACGGGTGTGGGCCGAATCGCCCGGAATCGGAGCGGGAGCGACGTTCTTCTTTACTCTCGGCCCGGAGTGCTGGGGCGAGGAGCCGTCGCGGCCGGCGACGGGGCGGGGGTCGAGCGTTTGAGCTGACGGCGCAAGGCCAGATCGGCGCCGTACCAGATGCGGGTCTTCGTGATCGAAACGCCGACCGGAGTGATGACGACACCAGCGGTGGCGCCCTTCAAATCCACGGTGTCCCGGAAAGAGGCGGGCAGCGTCATCGGGTGCAGCCAGTTGTTTGGAACCTTGACCTTGAACCCGCGAGCCACCAGATCCTTCACCTTCTGCCCCACCGCAGCCTTGCGCAGAGCAGCCTCGCACACCGCATTCTTGCTCTCGATGAGTTCGTCGATGAAATCCCAGGTCCGCTGCTGCGGTTCGACCTTGAAGGCGAGATCGATGGGAGCGATCACCGGCTTGACGATGAGCTTCTCCCCCCGCGCCTCGAGATCGAATCGGCCACGAAGCCTTGCTGCGACCGGAGGCACGGTGGCGCGAAGGTCGTGCTCCGAAGTGAGGTCGCCGCAGACGACTCCGGCGAGCTTTCTTCCGTCCCACTTGAAGAGAAGGTTCGCCTTGACCGCGCCGGCCTCGACGTTCACGGGCAGGTCGATGGCGATCCGGTTGCCGCCGAACGTGAGCTTCGGCGTCCGGGGCTTCATCACCGCCACCACCTCCTTGACGTTCACGGTCAGCGCGTAGTGGCCGAGGGTCATCATTCCGAGGAAAGTCTTCGCGCGAATGATGTCGGTGCGCTCGACCTTCACGACATCCTTGAGGGTCAGCCGGACATTGCGCAGCGGCCCGGTGAGCGCCTCGGACACGATCGCCTCGACGAGGGTCGCGGGCACGCCGATGAGGACGGCGCCTTTTGGCGCGTCCACGAGTTTCGCGTCGTCGGTGAGGGACGAACGCAACTCCTCCTGAAGGCGCGCCCGCTCGGCCTTGAGAGCCTCGATTCGGAGCTTCGTTTGGGCTACGGTCGGAAGTTCCTGAGCGCTCGTGACGACCGTCCAGAGGAGGGGCAGAAGGGCGGCCGCCAGGCCCATGACGGCGACGCGCGGATTCATCGGGACTTCCCCGGCGCCACGGCGTCAACAGACTTCGCCGCCGACTGCTTCCAGCCGGTGGTGCCGACATCGACCATGGCCCACAGGCGGCCGGAGATGGGAAGAACCCGGGCGACCTCGGCCTCGAGGGGCAGGTGTCCGGCCGGAATCGAAACCACACCACCCTCGATGCCCGGCAGGTCGATCCCCCGCTCGATACCCACGGGAATCGAGACGTCGGGCACGAGATCCCGCAACGCCACGAGTCCTTTCTCACCGAGCATGCGAACAAGGTCCTTGGTCCACTCGAACTCCATCCCCACGGCGGCCGCGCGCTGGACATCCCAGCCGTCAAGAGCGATCTGCGCCCGGAGCACACCGGTGTCGCGATCGATGTCGACTTCATGGATGCCGCCGAGGAGGATCAGATCCGCGTAGGTCGCGGGATCGGCCTTCGCCCAGACTCTCCCCTCGAGCCGCACGGAGCCCTGCATCGAACGAAACGAGACGATGGCCCGATCGATGCGGCCGACAAAATCCTCGGAGACCGACTGCTCGATGGGGAACGCCTGGGAGAGCACGGTCTGGACGACCTCCTCGGTGACCCCGATCGCGATATCGCCCGGCGAGAACAACTCGCCGCGCTTCGCGTCCTGGATCGCCTCTTTCAAGGAGGCGACCTGCCGTTCCAGGAGTTTCAGCTCCGAGGCCAGCGGCGAGTCCGGGGAGACCACCTCCGCGGCCTTCCGGCAACCAACGGTGGCCGGGACGAGTAAAAGCGCGAGGGCGATTCGGAGGAGAATGGGCGGGCGCATGAACCTCCTCCTCATCTTCGCATCCCCGGGGAAGACGCGCTCGTGAAGCGCCTCTACTCGCGGTTCCTCAGCGCGTCACCCGGGCGGCTGCACTTCGCCGCCCATTCGCACCATCCGTGGCCGGACGTTACCCGCGACGCGCAGATCGAGGCCTGGGACGACGCGGCGCGGCTCGCCGACCACAAATGGGGCCGCGTCTTCTCCGAGGTGATGGCGGAGGCGCAGGGGCACATCGCCACGATTCTGGATCTCCCGGCCCCGGAGCAGATCGCCTTCGCCCCGAACACCCATGAGTTCGTTCTGCGCCTGCTCTCGTGTTTCCCGCCCGGCAAGCGGCTCAACGTCGTGACCACGGATTCCGAGTTCATGAGCTTCTCGAGGCAGATCGCTCGACTCGCCGAAGACGACCTGGTCGACCTCGTCCGCGTCCCTGTCGAACCCTTCGCAACCTTCACGCCGCGCTTCATCGAGGCCGCCTCGACGAAGGACACGGATTTCGTCTACCTGAGCCAGGTGTTCTTCAACTCCGGCTTCGTGGTCAAGAACCTCGACGCCATCGTGGCCGCCGCCCAACCCGAAGCCATAGTGGTGATCGACGGCTATCACGGTTTCTTCGCGATCCCGACAAACCTCGGGAGCATCGCGGATCGAGCCTTCTTCACCGCGGGCGGCTACAAGTACGCCCAGAGCGGCGAAGGGGTCTGCTTTCTGAGCGTGCCCCGCGGTTTCTCCAGGCGGCCGCTCAACACCGGCTGGTTCGCGGGCTTCGGCGCGCTCGAAACCGGCGATTTCTCGAAGGTCGGTTTCTCGAACGACGGTTTCCGTTTCATGGGCGCCACCTTCGACCCCGTGGGTCTCTATCGCTTCAACGCGGTCGCGCGCATGCTCAAGACCAACGGTCTCACCATCGCGGCGATCGACGATCATGTGAAGGCCCTGCAGCGGCGGTTCCTAGACGGCCTGAGCGGAAAGGCAGGCGCCGCCCTGTCGCCCAAAGACCTCATCGCTCCCGCCGACGGAATCTCGGGCCTCGGCCACTTCCTGACTTTCAGACGCGACGACGCGGGCGTCATCGAAGACCGCCTGGCCGCGAAGAATGTCATCGTCGACCACCGCGGCGATCGCCTCCGCTTCGGCTTCGGCCTGTATCAGGACGCGGCCGACGTGGACACTCTCATCGCTCATCTGTAACGACCGGAGACCGAAAATGCCCGACCAGCCCAGGATCCTCATCTTCGCGGGAAGCGCGCGCGAGGCCTCACTCAACAAGAAACTCGCGCGGGTCGCGGCGAAGGTCGTGAACGAGCAGGGCGGCGAAGCGACGTACATCGACCTCCGCGACTACCCGATGCCGATCTACGAAGGCGACCTCGAAGAGCGCGAGGGAATGCCCGAGGCGGACCGCCGGCTGCGCGAGCTGTTCGTCTCGCATCCGGCGCTTCTGATCGTGTCGCCCGAGAACAACGGTTCGATCCCGTCGCTATTGAAGAACGCGATCGACTGGCTGAGCCGCGACACCGATGGCAAGAGCGGCCTCGAGCCCTACCGCGGGAAGATCGTCGCCCTGATGGCCGCCTCTCCCGGGGCCTTCGGCGGTGTGATGGCGCTCGGCCACCTTCGCCAGTCCCTGACCAAACTCTTCGCCCACGTCATCCCCGAGCAGTTCCCGTTGCCGAAGGCGGATCAGGCATTCGCCGAAGATGGTTCGCTCATCCAGGCCTGGCAGCAGAAATCGGTGTTGAACGTGGTGCGACAGCTCATAGAGACCACGGAGCGGATGACCGCCTGAGAGGCCGGAGGATCAGGGCTGCTTGAGGTAGTCGACCGCGAGGCTCGACATCGCCCGCACGCCGGTGATCAGCGCCGCCTCGTCGGCGAAAAAACGCGGCGAGTGATTGGCGTAGATGTCTTCGGACTTGGTCCCCTTCGGAGTGACGCCGAGGAAGAAGAAAACACCCGGGACCTTCCCCTGGAAGAACGAAAAATCCTCGGCGGTGGTCGTCGGGTTCACGTCCGGCAGGATCCGGGCGCCGCCCACACGGCGAAGGGTCGCGTCCATCCGTGCGGTCAGCTCGGAATCGTTGTAGGTCACGGGCGTGCCATCCGCGAAGATCACCTCGGCGGTGGCGCCCGCACTCTCGGCGATCCCGATGGCGGTTTTCCGGATCCGTTCCATCAGAGTCTCGCGCATACCTTTGTCGAAGGTGCGCAAGGTGCCGCTCATCCTCACTTCGTTTGGAATGATGTTGCGCCGGTTGCCGCCATTGAAGGCTCCGATGGTCACGATCGCGGGGGCAAGAGTGAGCTCGGTCTGTCGCGAGACCACGGTTTGAAGGCCCAGAACGATCTGGGAGCCGACCACGATCGGATCGACGCCGGCCCAGGGGAGCGCGCCGTGGGTCTGCCGGCCCCGGACCAAGATCTCGATCGCGTCGCTCGCGGCCATGATGCCCCGCGACCGCCAGGCCAGGGTGCCGGTCTCGAAGGGAAAGACGTGTAGACCGAAAATCGCATCGACCTTCGGGTCGGCGAGAACACCCTCCTTCACCATGAGTTCTGCACCTCCTTCTTCCCCCGGGGGCGGGCCCTCTTCGGCGGGCTGGAAGATGAACTTCACGCTGCCCGCCAGTTGGGACTTGAGTCCGGTAAGGACATGGGCCGTTCCGAGAAGGATGGCCAGATGATTGTCGTGGCCGCAGGCGTGCATGACCCCGGTCTTTTGTCCCGCCCAGTCGGCGGTGGCTTTGGACTTGAAAGGAAGATCGACCTCTTCGGTCACGGGCAGCGCGTCCATGTCGGAGCGCAAGGCCACGACGGGGCCGGGTTTCCCGCCCTTGAGCAGCGCGACCAATCGTGATGGCATCAGCACCAGTTTCTTTTAAA
>CAZBTT010000210.1:0-8008 GCA_964494295.1 uncultured Acidobacteriota bacterium | reverse complement strand
TTTCTCTCACCAGTCACGGACCTTGGTCCGTGAACCGACTCGCAATGACGAGAGGCACAACCAGCTTTGGCGGTGGTTGGGCTACGCGTCGCGCGCCTTCAGCGCTTCCAGCGCCTGAGCTGCGGCCTCGAGTTCCGCCTTCTTCCGCGACGCGCCCTCTCCCCTGCCGAGCACTTCCCCACCCACCACACATCTCACCCGATGCCGCTGCCGGTGCTGCGGTCCCTCCAGCGACTCGACTTCGTACTCGGGCAGATCGAGACCGCGACCCTGCAGGAACTCCTGGAGCGCGCCCTTGGCATCTTTGGTCGCGAGCGACCCATCGTTCAGGCGCGGCTCGAAAAGGCGCGTGACCACGTCGCGCGCGGCCTCGATTCCGCCGTCGAGGTAGACCGCCGCGATCAGCGCTTCCACCGCGTCCTCCTGGACCTTGTCATGGGTCCTCCCCGCGTTCTTCTCCTCCCCGGCGCTCATGCGGACGAGCGATCCGACATCGAAGGACTGCGCGATCGCCACCAGGGTCGGGGTGGACACGAGGCGGGCGCGGATGCGTGTCTTGTCTCCCTCAGCGCCCTGGGGATCGCGGCGATGCAGCATCTCGGCGACGACGAACCCGAGAACCGCGTCACCGAGAAACTCCAGGGGCTCGTTCGAGGCCGTGGCTTTGTGCTCGGCGGGAAGGCTCCGGTGAGTCAGCGCCTGCTCGACAAGGGTGGTGTCCTTGAAGGTATAGCCCAGCGCCGCTTCGACCACGGCGCGGGTTCGTTCGTCGAGGCTCACGGGGTGGGGGGCGGAGCGCGCTCGAAGACGATGCGACCTCCCACCATGGTGAGGTCCACCGGCGTCGTGAGGATCTTCGCTGGCTCGACCTTGAAGAGATCGTCCGCGAAGATCACGAGGTCGGCCAGCATCCCCGGCTGAAGCGTGCCCTTGCGGTTGTCGGCGAACTCAGCGTAAGCGGAGCCACGCGTGTAGAGATCGATCGCGTCATCAAGCGGAATGCGTTCCTCCGGCAGGAAACCGCCCGAAGGACCGCCGTCGAGGGTTTCGCGCGTGACCGCCGCGTAGAGGCCGATGCGGGGGTCGAGCGGCTCGACGAACCAGTCGGTGCCGAAAGCGACCGGGATGCCGGCATCGAGGAACGACTTGAAGTTGTAGGCGATCCTGCAACGCTCGATCCCGATGCGCTTCGGAGCCCACCGCATGTCGTCGATGCAGTGGGAGGGCTGGATCGATGCGACCACACGCAGGGCCGCGTAACGCGCGAGGTCGGCGCGGCGGACCACCTGCGAATGTTCGACGCGGAAACGACGATCGTTGCGCGCGCGAGCCTTCGCGGTCTTCTCGAAGGCGTCGAGAACGAGGGCGTTGGCCCGGTCGCCGATGGCGTGGACCGCGAGTTGGAAGCCGGCCGCGTCCGCCTCGTCGATCATCGCGTTCATCTCTTCGACCGGATAGAGCAGAAGGCCGCTCGTCGTCGGTTCATCGCTATAGGGCTCGAAGAATGCGGCGGTCCCGGCGCCCATCGAACCGTCGGAGAGGATCTTGATCGCGCCGATGCGGATCCAGTCATCGCCAAGGCCCGAACGGACGCCCGCGGCGATCAGGGATTTCACGGCGCTCGCGGGTCGCCAGACGTTGAGGCGCGCGGTCAGGGCGCCCTCGGCGCGGATCTGCTGATAGGTAGGCAGGGCGTCGATCGAGGAGTTGTCCTGGACGCTGGTCACGCCGAGCGAGGCCGCGTGTGCGAGGGCCGCCTTCGCCGCGCGGACGTTCATTTCGCGGGTCGGATCGGGCAACACCTTATAAAGGAGGTCCTGAGCGTTGTCCTTGAGAATGCCGGTCGGTTCGCCCGAGGCGTCGCGCACGATGGTCCCCCCGAACGGGTCCTTCGTATTCCGGTCGATGCCCGCGGCCCGGAGCGCCGCCGAGTTCGCGAGGGTCATGTGCCCGTCGAGCCGATTCACGGCGACCGGATTGTCCATCGTGACTGCGTCGATGAGGCGCCTTGTGGGAAGGGCCTGACTCTTCCAGCGTTCGTGATCCCAGTTTCCGTTGAGGATCCAGGTTCCCCTGGGAAGACCGGCCGCGTGTTTGCCGATGCGGCCGGCGAAGTCGGCCTCGTCCTTCGCATCGCGCAGGTCGACAGAGAGCAGGCCAAAGCCGCCATCGATGAAGTGGACGTGGGCGTCGTTGAAGCCGGGGGTCACGAGTCGTCCCTTGAGGTCGACGACGCGGGTGCCCTTGGTCGCCAGAGCGCGAATGGCGTCGTTGTTCCCGGCGGCGATCACGTGCTCGCCGGATACCGCGAGTGCTTCTTCGAAGCGGCCCTTCTGCACGAACACACGACCGTTCACAAAGATCGTATCGGCGCTCTGCATGGCCATCGCGGCTCCCAGGATGAGGCTGAGCATGATCTTGACTCCTAGACGACCTTGACGATGACCATCGTCATGTCGTCGTGGGGGCTCTCGCCCGCGGCGAAGACCCGAACCTCGTGAAGGATGCGCTCCTTCAGGTCGTCGCTCGAAAGAGCATTGGCTTCCTTGAGGATCGCGGCCAGCCGGCCCTCTCCGAAGAGTTCCGACGCCCCGTTCATGGCTTCGGAGATGCCGTCGGTGAAGAACAGGAACGTGTCGCCGTGGACGAGCGGTATCTCGAGTTCCTGGATGACCGCCTTGAATGTGTCGCCCGAGTCGAAACCCAGAGCGAGCCCAGGCGGCGACAGCAGACGGGTCTGCCCGGTGCGGCCGTCGAAGTGGATCAGGGGATTGTGTCCCGCGCGGGCGACCCGCAGCGTCCGCTTCTGCGAATCGATGATGGCGTAGGTCATCGTCACGAAGGACCGGCGGTCGAGGTTCGGCGCGAGGATCTCGTTGAGCTCGGTCAGAAGCGCCTTCGGCGAACCGTGATTCCGCGAGAGCGAGAGGATGAGGCCCTTCAACTCGGCCATGTAGAGCGCGGCCGAAGTGCCCTTGCCCGAGACGTCCGCGATCAGAACACCGAGCCGATGATTCGCGAGGGGGAGAAGGTCGTAATAGTCGCCGCCCATCTCGTTCGCGGGCAAGCAGACCGCGGCGATCTTGAGGCCTTCGACTTCCACGTACTCCTGAGGCAAGAGGCTCATCTGGATGTTGCGGGCGACCCGCAGGTCTTCCTCCATCCGTTCCTTCTCGCCCTGCTGCTCGAGCAGGTCTTCGATGCCCTGCGACATCGAGTTGAACGATTGCGCGAGGTCGCCGAGCTGGTCCTTGCTGTGGACGATGATCCGGTGGGAGAAGTCGCCGCGCTGAAGTTTCATCGTGCCGACGGAGAGAGCGTGCACGGACCCCGTGATCGACCGGACAAGGGCCGTGCCGAACATGAGGGCCACGAGATAGACGAACGCGAAGAGAACCGCCACCGCGATCATGGCGATCAGCAGAACCTGCGAAATGCGCTCCGTGCCCGGGGTCAGCGAGTCGTAGAGGCGAGGCAGATTCACGCTGAAGGGGATGAGGACGGAGGACCGCGCGCCCGTCTCCCAGTCGTACTGGTCGTGGGTGGCGATGAAGCTGTTCGACCCCGAGGACTGCCGGCTCGCTCCGACCCTGAGCCCGCGCGCCCCGGGGGAACGAGGCGCATCGAGATTCACCACGATTCCCGACTGGTTCTCGAGGGCGGCGAACAGCGTGGGGTCGTAGGGCGTCTCGACGATCGCGAAGGACGCGCCTTTCCGCGCGACGGCTCGCAGCACTTTTCTCTCGCCGTCGCGAACGAGGCCGGCGAAGCGCTCGCCCTCGATCCACGCGGGCACGGCGCGGGGCGCCTCGCCGCGGCTCGCGAGAACGACGCCGTTCGAAACCACCTTCCAGGCCGGGGATGCGTGCTGGGTGAGGGCGGTCGCGAAGGCCGCGTCGAGATCGGCCTTGGACGCGGTGCCCGAACCCGCGACACTGAGCGCGGTGGCCGCCACCGCGCCGAGCGTCGCCTCGCGACGATCGAACTCGTTCGTCACAAGACGGGTCGAGAAGGCCAGGAAGAGGATCATCCACGAGGTGATGGTGAAGAGCACGCCGAGGACCAGTGGCACCAGCGCGGTGAGCGCGTAGGCCATCATGAGCTTCGCGCGAACCTTGTAGAACAGGGCGCGAACCAGCCGGACCAGGGGTTTCCGACCATAGATGATGAGCAGAACGACGAGAGCCGTCTTCCACGGCAGGGGGACGACGAAACCCGTGGCCTGCTCGACGATGCCGCACAGGATGGCGAGCACCATCAGCCGGCCGCCCCACGAGTCCTTCAGGAAGAGAAGGAGACGCCGCCACGCGGGCAGCTCCTTCCGCACCGACTCGGTGCCCGGCAGCAGGTAGTTCGGCCGGGCAATGCGCATGGTCCCGGTGTCCGGGCGAGGGCGAGTGATCTCACCCGTCTTCGTTCTGGGAGCCAGGCTCACGAGGTGATGTTATCGGTATGCGGCGAGGAAGCCGCGGCAAGCCTAAGTGATTCAGGGCTCGCGAAGCGTGGGAATTCGGCCGACCGTCCACGGCGCGCCCGCCGCCTCGGCATCGCGCTCCATCGCGGGCAGGTCCGTCTCCACGAGAGTCCGGAGTTTCGCAAGCTCTTCGGCAAACAGCGACCTCGCTATCGCCACCTGAGCGCGGTGGGTGCCCGTCGCCGGGGCCAGGGTCCGTGACTGCTCGAAGCCGATGAAGTTCACACGCGAACTGATCGACTCCGGCGTGGCTTCGCTGCGCTGAGCGATCGCGCTGTCGCCGCGCATTGCGATCAGAATCGCGCCGAGACGCTTCTGCGCCGCACGAACCGAATCATGCAGAGCGCGGGGAGCCGAGGGCGCCCCATCGAGCGCGCGCTTGAGCTGATCGAGCCGGGTGTTCGTGGCGTTCGCGACCTCGAGCGCACCCGCAACCGAACGACGCAGCGACTGATACGTCGCCTGGAACTCTCCGCGCGCCTTGTGGTCGGCCAAGGTCAGCGGACTGGCGGGATCGGCAAACACCTTGAAGCTCACCGGACCGCCCAGCTGACTGACCACGCCACCGACGCGCTGAGCCATCGTCACGCTGTACGTCCCCGGGATCGCGTAGGGACCGCTCTGGTTGCCGAAGAAGTCATCGTCGTCGTCGCCGGGCCGCGGCGTCCGCGGCAACGTGTGCAGGGGCAGCCGGAGATCCCAGGCCACGCGCTGGAAGCCCGCGGTGGCGGGACCCGTGATCGTGCGGATCGGCGCGCCCGATTCATCCGAGATGGTCAGAAGAATCGTCGGGGCTTCCTCCTCGGCCTCGGCGCGGATCGCGTCGAACGAGGGATAGTCGATCGTCTTCCCCGCCTTCTCGGCCGCTTTCTCGGCGTCGACGCGCTTCTGCTTGAGCGTCTTGAGCGACTCCTTGAGGTGGTAAGTGATCACCGCGCCATAGGGCGGGTTCTCGTTCATGTAGAGCATCTCGCCCTGAAACGACTTGCCGCGGCCGCCGTACTTCTGCGTAGGCACGTAGAGCATGGCGTCGCGCGCGCCGAGCAGCGTGGCGGGCTTCTGTGTCATCTCGAGCGTGGTCGAGCGAAGCGGGCTGTAGTCGTCCACGATGTAGATGCCGCGGCCGAAGGTGCCGAGGACGAGATCGTTGTGCCGCTTCTGGACGGCGATCTCGCGGACCGCGATCGTGGGGAGACCGCCGATCTTCATCCACTTCTGCCCGCCGTCTTTCGTGAAGTAAGCAGCGAACTCGGTGCCCGCGAAGAGCAGGTTCGGATCGACGTGGTCTTCGGCGATCGCGTAGGTCGAACCGCGCTTCGGCAGGTCGCCCGTGATCGAGGTCCAGGTGCGGCCGGCGTCCGTGGTCTTGAAGAGATAGGGCGCGAAATCGCCGTTCTGGTGGTTCTCAAACGCGACGTACGCGGTGTTCGCGTCGTGTTGGGAGGCGCGGATGCGCGCCACATAGGCGTCCTTCGGCACGCCGGGAAACGACTCGATCTTCCGCCAGGTCGCTCCCCCATCCTCACTCACCTGCACCATGCCATCGTCGGCCCCCACGTAGAGCAGGCCCTCCTTCTTCGGCGACTCGGCGATGGCGGAGAGGTTGCCGTAGAGCGCGGTCGAGGTGTTCTTCGCCACCGCGTCGGGCCCCCAGACCTTGCCCATGATGGGGATCTTGTTGCGGTCGACCTGACGTGTGAGGTCGCCTGAGATCGCCTTCCAGTTGTTGCCACGGTCGTCGGTGCGGTACAGGCGCTGCGAACCCATGTACAGACGCGTATGCGAATGTGGCGAGATGATGAAAGGAGCGTCCCAGTTCCAGCGTGAGGGAGCTTCGCCCTTCTCTTCTCTCGGCTGGATGCCTTGTCGCTCGCCGGTTCGCTTGTCGAACCGGACGATCACGCCATGCTGGAGTTCCGCATAGACGATGTTGGGATCGGTGGGGTCCACGTGCGAGACGAAACCGTCGCCGCCGTTGGTCACGAACCAGTCCTCGTTCATGATGCCGTGGTCGGAGCGCGTGCGCGACGGCCCGCCGAGGGAATAGTTGTCCTGGGTCCCCCCGTAGACGTTGTAGAAGGGCTGCGCGTCGTCGACGTCGATGTCGTAGAACTGGGTCAGCGGGAGGTTCTCGAAGAAGATCCATGTCGTCCCCGCGTCCATGCTGCGATAAAGCCCGCCGTCGTTGCCAAGCAGCATGTGCTCGGTGTTCGTCGGATCCACCCAGAGGATGTGGTGATCGACGTGGATGTTCCCTTGCGCGAAGGGGCGAAGCGTCCGGCCGCCGTCATCGGACACCTGGGGAAACACATCCGGCACGTAGATCCGGTGAGGATTGACCGGATCGGGGAAGATATCGCCGTAGTACATCGAACCCTGGTTGTAGTCGGACCGCTTCTCCCACGTGACGCCATTGTCGGAGCTTCGATAGATGCCGCCCTTGCGGTTCGCGGCCTCCACGTTGGCGTACACGAAGTGCGGCTCGGTCGGTGTGATCGCGAGTCCGATGCGACCCAGCTCTTCGCTCGGGAGGCCGGTGTTGACCTTCGCCCACGTCTTGCCGCCATCGATGCTGCGATGGATGGCGCTCTCCGGACCGCCGTTGATCAGGGTGAAGAACGTCCGGCGGCGCTGGTAGGCCGTGGCGATAACGATGTCGGGATTTCGCGGATCGAGAACGACGTCGCTGACGCCGGTGTTCTCCGAGATCTTCAGCACCTGCTCCCAGTTTTTGCCGCCATCGCTCGTTTTGTAAAGGCCGCGATCGCCGCCCGCGGTCCAAAGCGGTCCCTGCGCCGCGACGTAGACGATGTCGGTGTTGTCGGGGTTCACGACGATGCGTCCGATGTGCTCGGAATTCTTGAGGCCGACGTTCTTCCACGACTTGCCGCCGTCTTCGGACTTGTAGACGCCATCGCCGTAGGCCACGGACCGCTGAGAGTTGCGCTCCCCCGTTCCGACCCACACGACACTCGGGTTCTTCGGATCAAGAGTCAGCCATCCGATCGAGAAAGAGCCTTCACGGTCGAAAATCGGCTGCCAGGTGGCGCCGCCGTTGGTGGTCTTCCACACGCCACCCGAGGCGCTGCCGACATAGATGATGCCGGGGTTGTCGGGATGAACCGCGAGGGTCATGATGCGCCCTGAGGTCATCGCGGTGCCGATGAGCCGCGCGCGGAGGCCGCCGAAGGTTTCGCTCGTGAGCGCCGGCTTCTTCGGAGCTTCGGGAGTCGGGGATACGGAAGGTGCGGCCTTTGCTGGAGCGGCCTTCTTTGTGGCGGCCGGCGAGGGCAAAGGGGTCGGGGACGGGGCTTGAGCCAGAACGGCGCTCGCGCAGAGCACGGCAAGGAGGGCAAGGGGTCGAGGGGTCATCAGGATCTCCAAGAGAGGAGGGCAATGCTACAGCGCTGGCACTCGGCCGCGCGGGCTTTGATGGGTGATAGTTGGGGGACGGGGTTGCTTCGTCGCGCGGTCAACGAAATGGCTCCTGCTGAGAAACCCGTTCGAGAACGCCCCATTTCAGCCGGTTTCTGA
>CAZBTT010000209.1:0-8158 GCA_964494295.1 uncultured Acidobacteriota bacterium | reverse complement strand
CCGTAGGGCTAACCCTCACCGAGGGTCACGCGCCCCGCGAGTGTGGCGTTGACATTGAAATACGCCGGCCCCCCCTCGAGGTTCAGCTTCCACTTGCCCGAGCCGCCGCGGTACACCGCGGTCAGCGAAATCGCCGATTCCGAGAAGCCGAGGCTCTCCACCGTGCCGGTGACGGTTCGCGGGCGCGAGAAGAAGAAGGGATGAGGCACCGAGGCTTCGAAAGTGCCGGTCGACTTCCGGGAGAAGGTCTGCGCGCCGAGACGGACGCCGAGCTTTTCGCTCAGGTTGTACTGAATATCGAAACCGCCGCCCGGCGACTTTCCGACGTCGTAGGAACTCCGGAGCGAGCCGTCCTCGGCGTAGTCCCGAATCGTCTGGGTGCCGCTGAACGTGGACGACCCCAGGCTCTGCGCGAAGGCCAGGCCCAGTTCGATACGGCTCTCGCCCTTGGGCGCCTGACCGGTGATGCCCGAGACCGGCTGCCGGTCCTGTGCGGCCGCGAGACTGCCAAGAGACAACGCAAGACCGAGAGCGAACGACGACATCATTTGAGGGTTCTTCATTAGTTCACACCCACCGCATTCCATGCCTGAGTCATAGCGGCCTCCACCGCCGGGTTGCTCGGATACAGTTCCCGGGCCGCCTGCAACGTGGCCACGCGCGCGGCCGCGAAGTTGCTCGACGGTCCTAGGAACGCCGTGAAGGCGCGGTAGAAGACCCGCTCGATCTGCTCGCGATTCGCGGCCCCCACGCCGGTCACCCGGCCGCCGAGGCGATGTGTTCCGCCCTCGATGGCGAGGTAGAAGGCGTGATTCGCGATCCCCGAATTGATATGCACGCCGCCGTTGTCGCCGGTTCCCGTGAAGCGAACCGAGTAATGATCCGGGTCGCCGAAGCTCCCCGGGTTCTGCATCGAGCGGATGCCATTCAAGGGGAAAGCGGCAGTCCCTCGCACGATGTCCTCGCCGTTCAGGTAGTCCGCTTGCCTCTGTCCGCTTCCCGGCGTCTCGAACATGAATTCCGCGCCGGTTCCCATGATGTCCGAGAACGCTTCGTTGAGCGCGCCGGACTCGTTCTGGTAGATGAGGTTCGAAGTGAAGCGCGTGACCCCGTGGGTGAGTTCGTGGGCCACGATGTCGAGCGCTCCCGCGAAGTTGTTGTACTGCTGTCCGCCCGCGGTGAAGTTGCTCGGCAGACCCACGCCGTAGATCATCACTCCCGGATGAAGGTAGAGGGCGTTGATGTAGTAGTCGAGAATGTCGTCGCCGTAGATTCCGCGGTTGAGCTGGAGATCCTCGCGCCGGACCAGGTTCACGAACGAGCGCACCGGTGCGTTCGCGTCGTTGAGGCCGCGGCGGTTGAACCGCTTGTCGTAGTAGTCGTACGTATAGCCGGTGTAGGCGTGCGCGTCCACGACACCCCCGTCCGACCAGTCGTTGTCGGCGTCCGCCGCGTAGTCGGTGGCCCGGATAGTGTTCGGGTAGCCGGCGACCAGGATGCTCTCGATGCGAAGGGGGTCGCCCTTCATGTCGAGGGTCTGCAACGCAGGAGGACGGAGGACGTCCATGGCCTGGAAGGTCGACCCCGCGCTCGTGACGCTCATCTTCTTGGCGTCACCCAGGACGCCCACCCCGCGGCCCACCGCGGATTGAGTGTGCCGCTCCGAATAGTCGAGCCGCACCGCCCCGGTGTGAGCGTCCACGAAGATCGTGCGCGCATCCGTTCCCTTGAGGACCTGCCCACGCCACGCGAGAGCGAAGGAGACCGCGTCGCCCTCGGCGGTGGGAAGCACCATCAACTCGACTTCGTCGGGGAAGAGACGCCCGCCCGGGTAGACCGATTCAAGCGCGCGGCGTGCGGAGAGCGCCGAAAGGGTCGGCCGCGCTTGGATGTCGACGCCTCCGTACAGATTGCCGAACGCGGTCGGAGCCCCCGCGGCATCCGACTGGCGGACCACCTCGGCGCCCCCGACCGGAACACCTCGATGGAGCTGCTCGAACCGGGTGTGCGTGCGGCCCGGGATCATGGTGTCGTCCATGGCCGTGCGCACCCTCAGGTCGCCGCGTGCCGAAAGAGCGCCGATCTTCTGATCCCACTCGCTCACCGCACCCCGGCTCGTGGCCGCGATCGCGTTCATCCTTGGCTGAGCACCCTGGGCCGTCGCCGGTCCCTGCATCATGCCCGTGCCCACTCCCATCACGGCGAGCGCCAAGCCCGCACGTAGCCCATTCCTCATATGACCCTCCGTCTCCTTGTTCATCCAGTTCAGCGAACCGGTCTGCTGACCAGACCGCTGCCGACTCCGCCCGCAATGTACCCTTTTTTGGTGCGAACAGTTACATCGTCCCGTCCGACTCTTACTTTGACGGTCCGGAAGCGACCATCGTCCTTCCGCACCGGTGCGTAACCGACGATGTAGTAGGAGCGCGCCTCTTCTGCGGCGCGTGACACGGCGTGGGTGAGCACGTTCGCGAAGCGCGAGACGAAGCCGCCGGTGGCTTCCGCGAGGTCCTGCGAGCCGCCCGAGCGACCCCAGGCCAGTTCGAACACCGGCGCCATCTTCCCGCCCGAGGTCTCGGGAAGGAGGCCGTCAAGGCCAAAGGCATCGACGAAGTGGATCGCCGCCTGAGCCTCGCGCGCGAAGTGAGCGGTGCGTTGGAGACGCTCGTCGAGAAGGCGCAGCTGGGGGAATCCATCGGAGATGAGGATCAATGACTTGCGTCCAGGGATGGCGCTCAACTGGATCAGAATCTCGTCGAAGACTGCGAGCAGCTCGCCCGCCCGCGCGAAACGAGAGAGGAATCGCTCCTGCCGCAGTGATTGCGAATACGACTCGGCCACGTCCGCTTCCATGTCGAGGTCGATCTGTTCAGCGATCGAGTCGCCGGAACCTCCGGGCGTGAAGAACGGACTCCGATGACGCGAGAGCTTGCGTCCGATCGACGACAGGCGAACCCGGTCGTCCGGAATCCTGCCTTCCCACACCTCACGCGTAGCCAGGTTGATCAGGCGGACGATGTCGCCCTCCGCAGCCTGCTTCGCCACGAAGTCGGACGTGGCTTCGCGCACGCGAGCGAGTTGCATAGCACTCAGGCCCGAAGGGTCGGCCACGATCACGATCCGTTGCCCCGGGCCGCGCGGGCTCCGCGTGTCCGAACGGACGGCCAGGCTTGCGACCGCGCCTTCACCCTCCCGCGAAGCCGTGGCCAGGGCGCCATCCTCGATGGCTTCGAACACCGAGAGTTCGACGGGCCTTCCGTCCTCGATGATCGAGAAGTCCTCGGCCATGAGGCCGCGAACGGGCCGCCCTGCGCGATCCACGACCGACACATCCAGCCGGATCATCCGGACGTCGCTCGCGAACGTGAGCGGCTCGGGGGTCGGTCTTTGCGAGGGAGCCTGACCGGCGCCCCAAGGCGCGGAGACGACGAGGAGAGTTGCGAAGAGCAGCGTCGACATGGAGCCTCCTGATTCGGCAGAGGGCGGAAGCGATCCGCCCGAGATGCCGCCAAGATACTCCCTGGCGCCGCTGCTCGTCTCAGCCCTTGAGCGCGTCCTTCAGGATGGCGATGTCGGAGTCGAAGGAACTCGGATGCAGCGGACCGAAAGAGAAGCGGAAGAAGTCGCGCAGCGGCGACGTATCGCCGCGCCGGGCCATGTCGCAGTCCGTGCCCTTGAGGATGGCCGCGCCGTGCTTGAAGAGGCGGACGTTCAGGCCCTCAGAGCTCAACCCCGTCGGTATCCGGCACCAGTGATAGAAGCCGCCGTCGCCGGTGAAGAGTTCGAGGCCGAGTTTCGCGAAGGCTTCGCCGTAGCGCGCGCGTTGTTCCCGGTAGAACGCGGGCACCGCCTTGCGGGCGAGCGCGATCCGGTCTTCGCGCAGCAGTTCGAGGGCGTAAAGCTGGGAGAGGTGCGAAACCCCGCCCATCCCGAACGATGAGAAGTTTCCGAGGATTTCGATGTTCTCGCGGGACGCCACCACCCAGCCGATACGGATCCCCGGGGCCTGCAGGCCCTTGGTCGCGGCGCCCACCACGAAGAGATTCGAGTGGTTGATGTCGTCCACGTAACGAAGCGCGCTTTCCGGATGGTCGTGGAAGAGCTCGTAGGCCTCGTCGATCAGGAGACCGCCCTTCTCGGAGAACGCGGACTTCACCAGCTGTTCGAGGTCCGCGCCGCGACGAGTGACGCCCGTGGGATTGCACGGGTTGGAGATCATGGCGAGGCAGCGGCCCGAGCCGTCCGCGATGTAATCCTCGACAGGCGGAGTGAATTGGTTCTTCTGATGGCTCGGCGCCATCGACCAGGTGCGGCCGAGGCGCTCCAGCATGTCGAAGTAAGGGGTGTACTCGGTTTCCCCCACGCGAATCCGGATGTCCTTTTCGAGGAAGTACAGGACCACCACGAGGGCCGGGCGGCCTCCGGCGAAGATCATCACGTTGTCTGAGGTGATCTTCGTCCCGTAGTGCGTGCGGTAGTAGGCGGCCACCGCCTCGCGCAGCGCGGGCAGGCCCCAGGCCTTTGGATACTTCAGATGTTCGGGGGCGATCGCGACCGACGTGGGCATCGCGGGACCGCCGGGAAGCTGATCGGTTCGGGGGAATCCCTGGCTCCAGGGGTGGGTGCCCGCGTCTCCCATGGGCCGGCCGAAGGCGGCAAGAAACGCGTAGAGGGTCTCGTAGATCCCCATCGGGGGCACGTACTTGAGGAAGGCCATGGGTGCGAAGATTGTAGAGCACCTGAAATCAGCCTCCGGCCCTGCGAACCTGAATGCGCCTTTTGCGCGTTCGATTTCGTAGAATCCGCGGCCTAGAAGCTCGCCAGATGACCTCCATGCCTTTCTTGCGGTCCCCGGGGCCAAAGGCACGAGGCTCCCTCTGGCGAGCACCCAACCGGAATCGAGGATCGAGAAAAGGCTCATGACTGAAGCGGAACGTTTTGTCGACGAGACGGCCAAGTGGCTCATGCCGGACCGCATTCACTGGTGCGACGGTTCCGAGGAAGAGGACGCCCGCCTCAAGGCCCAGATGCTGGCCGACGGAACGCTGATCCGCCTGAACGACAAGGCGGTTCCGAACTCTTTCCTCCACCGCTCGCATCCTTCGGATGTGGCCCGCACCGAGCACCTCACCTACATCTGTTCGGAGAAGAAGGAAGACGCCGGCCCCACGAACAACTGGCTTTCGCCGAAGGAGGCGAAGGAGAAGGCCGATCCCCTCTTCCGCGGCGCCATGAAGGGCCGGACGATGTACGTGATCCCGTACGTCATGGGCCCGCTCGGGTCGCCCTTCTCGAAGGTCGGCATCGAAGTCACCGACTCGCCCTACGTCGTGGCCAACATGCGCGTCATGACCCGCATGGGCAAGGCGGCGCTCGACCAGCTCGGCTCATCGAATGATTTCGTCCCCGGCGTGCATTCGATCGGTGACCTGTCGCCCGACCGCCGCGCCATCATGCATTTCCCCGAAACCAAGACCATCTGGTCGGTGGGCTCGGGCTACGGCGGCAACGCGCTCCTCGGCAAGAAGTGTTTCGCGCTCCGCATCGCATCGACCATGGCTCGCGATCAGGGCTGGATGGCCGAGCACATGCTCATCCTCGAGTTGACCCTGCCCTCGGGCGAAGTCCACTACATCACCGCGGCGTTCCCTTCGGCCTGCGGCAAGACGAACCTGGCCATGCTGGTTTCGCCTCTCGAGAAGCAGGGCTACAAGGTCCGCACCATTGGCGACGACATCGCGTGGCTCCGCCCCGGCCCCGATGGGCGTCTATGGGCCGTGAATCCCGAGGCCGGTTTCTTCGGCGTGGTTCCGGGCACGAGCTACAAGACCAACCCGAACGCGATGGACACCATCACCCACAACACCATCTTCACGAACGTGGCGGTGGACGGAAACGGCGTGCCCTGGTGGGAAGGGAAAGACAAGAACCCGCCCGCGGGCATGATCGACTGGCAGGGCAAGCCCTGGAACGGGACCGGGAATGCCGCGCATCCGAACTCGCGCTTCACCGTGGCCGCGTCTCAGTGCCCGAGCATCAGTCCCAAGTTCGAGGACCCGATGGGTGTTCCCATTTCCGCCGTCATTTTCGGCGGACGTCGCTCGCGCCTCGCGCCGCTTGTCTTCGAAACCCGCGACTGGACGCACGGCGTTTTCGCCGCCGCGACCATGGGCTCGGAGACGACCGCGGCCGCGACCGGCGCAGTAGGGGTGGTGCGGCGCGACCCGATGGCGATGTTGCCCTTCTGCGGCTACAACATGGCGGACTACTTCGGCCACTGGCTGAAGATGGGCACGCTTGTGAAGACCCCGCCGAAGATCTTCCACGTGAACTGGTTCCGGCAGAACGACGCGGGCAAGTTCATCTGGCCCGGGTTCGGCGAGAACCTCCGCCCCCTGCTCTGGATGCTCGACCGCGTGGCCGGCAAAGGGAAGGCCACGGAGACCGCGATCGGCGCCGTGCCGACGAAGGACGCGATGAACCTCGAGGGCCTGGATATGCCTGCAGCGGATCTCGACGCGGTCCTCTCGGTCGATACCGCCGACTGGAAAGCCGAAACCCCGGGGATCCGGGACTTCTTCTCCAAATTCGACGGAAGGGTTCCCCAGCCCCTCGTGAAGGAACTCGACGCTCTCGAGAAGCGCCTCGGCTGAGCCGCCCTCAACAGCTCCCAGCCCCAAGAAAATAAGCCCCGGGGA
The DNA here is from genome assembly GCA_964494295.1 of uncultured Acidobacteriota bacterium. Taxonomy (GTDB): domain Bacteria; phylum Acidobacteriota; class Vicinamibacteria; order Fen-336; family JAGNNV01; genus JAGNNV01. The sequence goes on along the minus strand of CAZBTT010000209.1, from coordinate 1,460 downwards.
AATCCCCGGGGCCTTTTCGTTTGTGGTTCGTTCGCTTACTGCCGGGGCTTGACGTAGCTGATCGTGCGGACAACCAGTTCGCCATTCGCGTTCACGGTCGTCACAGGGACGATCGCGATGGTCTTGCCGAGGGCCAGATCAGCCGGGACGGTCGACGTGCCCGTGATGACGTAGGTCGCCTTGGTGCCGTCCGCGCGGGTGATCGTGAGTGTCTTGCCAGGAACGTAGGCATCCACACGGCCGCTGACCGTCGTGGTCGACGTGGTGGTCGTGGCGCCGTAAGGCGTGGTGCGTGTGTCCTCGGTGGTCCGCTCGACGTTGCCCTCAGGCGTGATGCTGGTGGTCGTGACGCGGGACACGAGTTGCGTGCCGCCATCGCGCCCGGGCTCGGTGTAAAGGGTCACGCGCCGGCCTACCTGGACATCCGCCGGAACGGTCACGTTCGCGTTGAGGTTGTAGGACACTTCACGGTCGTCGCTTCCGCGAACCACAATGACGCGGCCCGGCTCGTAGCGAATCACGTCACCAACGACGGTGCGGGTGGTTTCGCCGGAGGGCAGGTTGCGGACGTCTTCGGTGGTGCGACGGACGTTCCCATCGGGGCCCATCGTCACGGTGGTCACGCGCTTGACGAGTTGAGTGCCTCCGTCGGCAGCAGCCTCCGTGTAGAGGGTGACGCGCCGGCCGACACTGACGTCCGCGGGCACGGTGAGACCGGAGCCGAGGTTGTAGAGGACCTCGCGGTTATCCGCCCCGCGGATCACGATCACGCGGCCGGGATCGTAGCGAATCACCTCTCCGTCGACCATGATGTACTTTGGGGAATGCGTGGACTGGGCCGCGGCCGGGGAGGCCACGGGGACGATCGCGAGGCAGAGCCCCGCCATCAGAATGTTCAGTTTCATCTTTGTTGTTCCTTCGTGCTGCGTTGATCTGCGATCAACGTTCTGCGCCACATCGCGGTCTTTCGGGTATCGCCAGGCGCGGTGGTGCGTCAGGATGGGTGAGCAAGAGGCGTGCCCAGGGTCATAACCTCGCAACTCCTGAAGAAGGGCCCGTTCCGCGCGCGCCCTTTCTAGATTTGTCTGTCTCCCGACCGCGACATCCCGAACCAATGGCGGAGATGGGTGCAGGAGACGACAGGGGTGCGTGGGTGAAAGACCTTACTCACCCGCGCCGGGGATGGGTGGTACCGTTTCTGGCGGCATGTCTCCGAGGAACCCCGCGTGAAGGACGAGATTCCGGGCGCGAGCACCCTCGTGGTGGTCCTCGCCGCATACTTCGCGGCCATTACGAATCGCAGGGCGTCGAGGGAGCCGTCGGGGAAGGTGATCACCGACGCGCGCGGCTCGCAGGCCGGCAACATCCTTCCATCCGACGCGGGTGTCCGCGTTCCCGATCACCGCGGCGGCGAGGAACGAGCCCGCGCCCAGCGAGGCGCTCCGGGCGACGATCGCCGA